>CASUON010000040.1 GCA_949457475.1 uncultured Lachnospiraceae bacterium | reverse complement strand
CCGGTCCGTCCGGTATGGAATACTTTCGCAGAATGCCTGGGACTTCTTGCATCCTGGAGCGGAACATCCAGACGGGCCTGCTGCCTGGTTCCGGCGTCCGGGATACAAAAATATGCACGTTTTGCCGGATAACAACCTATTATTTTTCTTTTTATAGTATATTCTGCATATCCCCATCCCGTGAAAAGTAACTAGCTTTCGGACGGTTCGAATGCCTCATAAGCCCCAGTCGTAATAATATCCGCAATACGGCGGCTTGCTTTCCCATCACCGTAGGGGTTTGTCGCATGAGCCATCTTTTCATAAGCGTTCTGGTTGTCCAAAAGCCTTGTAAATTCTGTGTATATCGTCTCTTCCTCCGTCCCGGCCAGCTTCAGCGTCCCGGCCGCAATGCCTTCCGGTCGCTCTGTGGTATCCCGCAAAACCAGTACGGGTTTCGCAAGGGATGGAGCCTCTTCCTGTATACCGCCGGAATCCGTCAGTATCATATAGCTCCTTGACATAACGTTGTGGAAATCAAGGACATCCAACGGTTCTATCAGATGGATACGCCGGTCATCCCCAAATACAGAACCCGCGACAGTACGGACAAGTGGGTTTAAATGGATTGGATAAATAGCCTTTACATCTTCATGCTCGTCCAAAACACGTTTAATCGCTTTAAACATACGGGCCATTGGCTCCCCCAGGTTCTCTCGCCTGTGGGCCGTAATCAGAACAAGGCGGCTGTCCGCGGCCCATTCCAGCTCCGGATGGGAATACCCTTCCCGCACAGTCGTCTGTAATGCGTCAATCGCTGTATTCCCTGTAACAAATATATGGCTGCCTTGTTTTCCTTCCCGCCGCAGGTTTTCCGCCGCCCGCCCCGTCGGCGCAAAATGAAAAGATGCAATAGCCCCGACCGCCTGGCGGTTGAATTCCTCTGGATAAGGGCTATAGGTATTGTAAGTGCGCAGCCCCGCCTCCACATGTCCAACCGGGATTTGCAGGTAAAAAGCGGCTAGGGACGTAGCGAACGTAGTACATGTATCTCCATGGACAAGAACTATATCCGGCCGGGCCTGCTCAAGGATGCGCCGAACCCCTGCGAGCACAGAAGCCGTAATGTCAAACAGTGTCTGCAGCTCCCGCATAATGCCCAGGTCATAGTCTGGCTTAATACCAAATACCTCCAGCACCTGGTCAAGCATGAAACGATGCTGCCCGGTTACGCAGACAACAGTCTGGACAGATGGGCGCTTTTTTAATTCCAAGGCCAACGGGCACATCTTAATTGCCTCCGGCCTCGTGCCGAATACGAGCATTACTTTTTTCAAAACTTTGTTTCACCCCTGTATGTAATCATTTTTATATATTTAATCATAGCTCCCCTTATTTATAATTCATAATGCGGGTACAGTCCCCTATGTTCACGCATCCATACGCCAAGTTCCTGTATCTGGTGCTTATAACCTGGTATACTGTAATGGAATCGTTTATAATTCGTCCGCTTCAGGCTCTTGTCGACACGCACCTCATGTTCCGGAATAATATCGACCGGTTCCTTCCGTAAGTATTGATTAAACAATACTAGCATGTCATACTTGCTGATTGATGCTGCCGGAACCATATTATATAGCCCATAGACATGCTGCATAGCGGCCTCCTGTACGGTCTTTGCAAGCTGCAGCGTTGTCTGTCCTGTCCAAATAGCATTTTTGTAGCCCTTTACACAGCTTTTTTGCTGCATAAACCAGTTGACCAGGCCAATGCCTGCCTTGTTAATATCCGGCCCAACAATAGAATTACGGAATGTCACATCCTTTTCGTTGGCTAATTCCCCCAGTGCTTTTGAACGGTCATAAAAAAACTCCCCATCCGGGAAGTCATTTTCCGCATAGCTGCCCCTCTTGCCGCTGAATACGCAGTCTGTACTGATATGTATGACTTGCGTGCTTGTCCCCTCGGTAGACTTTGCCAAAAACTGGGGGAAATAGGCATTCAAAAATACAGCCGCCTCATGGTCATTTTCTGCAGATTCATTCAATACGCCTATACAATTGACTACGGCTGTATAGCAGCCTTTTTTCAATACCTCCTCAACCAGCGCTATATCCCTGGCGTCTCCTACAATCGTTTTGACAAACGGCGATTCAGCCCTTGCAAACCCTTCTACTTCATGCCCCTGTTCGCTTAAATAAATGCTGACCATATGCCCTGCCATGCCATTGCAGCCAAAGACCAGAAACTTCATGCCCAACCCTCCTTGGCTTGCCTTAACGCATCTTTTACATAACTGGTAGCCAAAAGCTTCTGTACAGTCCCCTGCAGGCCAAGCCTTTTTGTATTGTGGGAAGTATAAGCTTCCAGGCCTTTCAGATGTGCCTGGCCGTCTACAAAATACTTGTCATAATTTAACTCACGGCTATCCGCCGGCACCCTGTAATACTGCCCCATATCTTCTGCGCGGGCACGCTCTTCCACGGTCATCAAAGTCTCATAAAGTTTCTCCCCATGCCTGGTGCCTATTGTTTTCATCCCTGTTTTTCCAAAAATCTCCTGCACAGCCCCGGCCAGGATGCCAACGGTACATGCATCTGCTTTCTGAATAAACAGGTCTCCTGGCGCAGCATGCAAAAACGCAAATTTTACAAGCCCTACCGCCTCATCCAAATCCATTAAAAACCTTGTCATGTCCGGGTTGGTAACTGTAATCGGCCCCCCGGCTCTGATCTGGTCAATAAAAAGCGGGATAACCGACCCTCTAGAGCACATAACATTGCCATACCTGGTGCAGCAGATCACCGTGCCGCCCCGCCGTGCCGCCACCCGGGCATTGGCCCTAGCGACATGCTCCATCATAGCCTTGGATGCGCCCATTGCATTAATCGGATAGGCCGCCTTGTCCGTAGAGAGGCATACAACCCGCTTGACGCCAGCTTCCATAGCTGCTTGGAGCACATGGTTCGTACCTTCCACATTCGTCAATACCGCCTCCATCGGAAAAAACTCGCAGCTTGGCACCTGCTTAAGGGCAGCCGCATGGAAAACGTAATCCACCCCCGGCATCGCGTCCCGGACAGCTTGCGGGTTTCGGACATCCCCTATATAAAATTTCACTTTCCTATAATCATCGGGGTAATCCTTTTGCAGTTCATGGCGCATGCGGTCCTGTTTTTCTTCATCCCGGCTAAATACCCTGATCTCCTCAATCCCTGTTGGCAGAAAATGTTTAAGGGCCGCATGGCCAAAAGAGCCCGTCCCTCCCGTAATCAGCAGCGTCGCCTTGTCAAATATACGGTCATCCATTGCATGCAAATCCTCCTGTTTTGATTTCATTTTCGTTATAATGGCGCTCTATGGACCGAACCGCCCCCATAAAAGCAAGTTTACACTCCGCCGGCGTTGCAGCAGGGCGCCCAAGGTCTTCCCTCGACCCTATCTGGCACTGTATTTCCATAAATCCCAGGCCATCCGACTGTTTCATTTCATATAGCCCGCGTTCCAGCCCATCTTTGTCTGTTGCACAGTAGCAATGCACATATCCAAGGGCCTGCGCAATATTTTTAAAGGAAACTTCCCCTGCGGCGATCGGCATCCCGCCTACTGTTTCGTGCACCCCGTTATGGATGACCAGGTGGTTCAGGTTTTTCGGTTTCCTGCCGCCAATGGCGGCCATCGCCCCCATATGCATCAACAACGCCCCATCCCCGTCGATACACCAGACCTTTTTTTCGGTATGCAAAGCCGCTCCCAACGCAATCGAACTGCAATGCCCCATTGCGCCGACCGTAAGGAAATCATGGCTATGCCCCTGGCGTTTATGCTCTCTGATCTCATAAAGCTCCCGGCTGGCTTTACCAGTCGTGCAGACAACCAGGCCATCTCCAGCGGCATCTACGATATGCCCGATTGCCGCTTCACGGCTTAAGCCGTCTCTGCACGCGTGATATGGTAAAAAACCATTCTTAAAACCATTTTCATATGTAAGCGCACCTTTACGGATAACAAAAGCAACGCTATGTCCATCCGCCAGCAACCCCGAAAAGCGCTCCATCCCTGCAGCAGCCTCGCTAACGGAAGTCTCTGGAGAAAGGACCATATACTCGATGCCCATCATCGCAAGGAGCCTGCACGTAACCTCCCCTTGGAAGGCATGCTGCGGTTCATCCGCTACCCCAGGCTCCCCGCGCCACCCGATAATAAAGATACATGGAATCGCGTACACCTTTTCATTCAATAGCGATGCGATCGGGTTGATAGCGTTCCCCTCGCCGCTGTTTTGCATATAGACAACCGGGACCTTCCCGGTAGCCAGATAGTAGCCCGCGGCAATCCCAACGGCATTGCCTTCGTTTGCGGCGATGACATGGTGTCGGCTGCCAGCCCCGTAGATATGGTATAAATAGCCGCACAGGCCTTTTAACAGGCTGTCCGGGACGCCCGTATAGAAATCTGAATGAACGATTTTCACGAAATCTTCTACTTTCATTTGCCATTATCCTCCGCCAATATGCTGTAATATAGAAAATTAATGCTATCTTCGTCAAGCGCTACCGGATTATTTTTTAGCCGTAGCGGATTGACCGATGATTTCAAAACATTGTAATCATCTTTTGCTGCATCGGGTGTTGCCAATGCAAGGCTATCGTATATCTGTAAAAACTTTTTCACAGCGCCCATAGCATCCGTAGCGCCAAAAATATCGGCCAAACACCCAAACATACCGGCAAGGTATTTCTTCCCCCTAGAATCAACACACAAATCCATATGCCCGATCATCCAGGGCCACAAACTTTTCACACATAAAGCCGCCGCATGGCCATGGGCAATCCCGTACAGGCTTGTCAGCTTATAACACATAGCATGCCCTGCCGTAGTCTGCGCGATGTTAATGGCTTTCCCTGCTATGTACGCCGCGGTCTGCATAGCCGCGTTCGCTTTCTTGCAATTATGTAAATACCCTTCTAGATGATCTATAATCATCCTGATTGCCTTACGGCTATACATTCTGCTTTGTTCCGTGCTGTTTACTGACCAGAATGATTCAACTCCATGGCACAAGGCATCAAGCATTGTACTTTTTTTCTGGTACATAGGCAGAGTATCCAATGTACTGCAATCCATCAGCACGACATCTGGAATCACCGAATCAGACGTTACCGATTGTTTCTCACCGTTGTAATAAATGACGGCATATCTTGTTGCTTCTGAGCCTGTACCGGCTGTTGTTGGTATAGCCAAAAAATTTATATTATTTTTCACTTCAGTCTGCCAAAGGTACGCGCCCCCAGCGCCGTCGCCCTCCATGCCGCTATAAAGTTTGATACATTTAGCAACGTCTATTGCGCTTCCGCCGCCGATAGCTATTATTTGTTCACATCCAGACTTTCGAAATACCTGTACCCCTTTTACTACTGATTCATATACTGGATTCGGCTGAAAATCAGAAAACACTTCTACCTTTATTCCTGGACGCTCTTTTAGTTTTTCAAAATAACTGCCCAGCTTCAAATAAGAAAATGACCGGTCGCAAACCAGCAGTATCTTGTGCGTCCCATTTTCTTGTAAATAATCGTCCAGCTCTTTATAATCATCAGAAGCATATAATACTATCTGGGGCATCATTATTCCTCCATATAATTATTTTTTTCCGTACCTTCACTATTCCAGTCCGGTTCCTCTGGAATCAGCCTTATAATTTCAGAAAATGGCATTAACAATTCATCGCATTCCAAAGCTCTGTGATAGGTCAAAATGCTTTTAGCCGTTTTTTGGATTGCCGGGACAATGGCCCTCATCATTTGATTTGCATAGATTACAATATTTACCCCACGGTGTTTGAATTCTTCTTCGGTTACGGCATTAAAACTAGTCGGCACAACAACTACCGGGGTATTTGCATCTTCCCTGCGGAATTTTTCGACAAACGCAAATATTTCATCCGGTTCTTTTCTCCGGCTATGGATCATAATCGCGTCTGCCCCGGCGGAAACATAGGCTTTCGCCCTGTTCCAGGCGTCTTCCATCCCCCGTTCCAGGATTAGGCTTTCTATCCTTGCACAAATCATGAAATCTTTTGTCTTTTGCGCCTTTTTACCAACCCTTATTTTCTCACAAAAATTTTCTATGCTATCTTGCGCCTGCCGGACTTCCGTCCCAAAAAGGCTGTTCTTCTTTAGCCCTGTCTTATCCTCAATAACGATCATGGAAACGCCAAGGCGCTCAAGGCTTCTTACCGTATACGCAAAATGCTCTGCCCTGCCGCCAGTATCACCGTCAAATATGATCGGTTTCGTCGTTACTTCCAGCATATCTTCTATCGTTTGAAAACGCGATGTCATATCTACCAATTCAATATCCGGTTTTCCTTTGGCGGTAGAATCGCACAGGCTGGAAACCCATATTGCATGAAACTGATGTCCCCCTCCATTGGAATGTACAACCGTATTTTCAACAACAAGCCCTGTCAGCCCATCATGCGCTTCCATAGCCGTAAGAAATCCCGTCAGCTCAAGCTCGCGTTTCAGCCGTCCACGCCGTATATCCGGCATTGCTATTTCCGCCTTCATCCGCCTCTCAAAATCTTTATACTTTTGCCCCGAACTATAGGGAAATTCAACCAGCCTCCCTCCATAAGAAGCCAACAGCGACACCACTTCGTCACGGATAGGCTTTTGGAAACCTTTTCGCCAATCATCGCCATGGACAACAATATCCGGCCTGTAGCGTACTATGTTTTCTCTGTAGCTTAAACTGTTTTGTTCCACAACTTTGTATACACCGGCAAGCGAACGAAACATTTCCATACGGTCTTCAAAAGCAAGCAGTGGATAACGCTTATAACTGGCGATTGCCTGGTCGGACATCACCCCGATGATAACTTTCCCAAGCCGTTGCGCTTTGCGAATAATATTGATATGTCCCCCATGGAGGATATCTGTACTAAAACATATATAAACTACCCGGTTCTCAATATCCTGCAAGTGCCTGGATGCCTTGGCAAGGTCCCCGGGACTGTCGACCTCGTTGCATAGACGCCCCTGAATATCTAACGGATATATTGCACAGTCGCTGCTTACCTCATTAAATGCATTTTCCGCGTAACATTTGCGCTTTTCCTCGCTTTTGGTTTCAACAAACCTTATGATATTATCAAGCCAGACCTTCCAGTCAGCATACAAAAGCTTATAAAACGGCTGCGCAGCAATTGCCTCGCTAAAATATTCTACCCCTACGGCTACAATACGGTGATCTCTGATGACAGCTTTAAAATCTTTCTCCGGCAAAGGCATTGTCCTGCTTACAGCCATTACGGAATGCCCCGATGCCAATACTTCATCCAAAACACTAGTTTCAAATACCATGTCGCCATGAATCAGTAGGATATCGTCATCTAAATATTTTCTTGCGCAGTAGATAGAATAAATATAATTCGTAGACTTAAATTTTTCATTTTTTACAAATGTATACTTTAACGGTATCCCCAAGCCCTGAACATAACTTACCAAAATATTATCAAGATAGCCTGTGGTAATAACGATATCATCAATTCCAGCCTCTGAAAGCATTTTGAGCTGACGCGACAATATGGTTTCAGAGGCAGATATCTTGGTCATGCATTTTGGCTGCCCAGATGTAAGCGGGCCCATGCGTGTGCCCATACCTGAATTCAAAATTAAAGCTTTCATTATCCCCCCGTATCAATCGTTACTTGTTGTACATCATTGTGTTGTCATAAGTGTTAAAATCAAACGAACAAAAATCAAACTTGCCATTTTCAACTCTGTAGATTTCGTCACAATTACGCATCGTTGACAGCCTGTGCGCAATAATAACCAATGTCTTCGTCCCATGAAGTTTATCTATAGAATCCATGATAGCATTTTCAGTTTCGTTATCCAGCGATGACGTTGCCTCATCAAATACCAAAATTTCAGGATCATCATATAAAGCCCTTGCAATCCCTATCCGTTGTTTTTGTCCGCCTGAAATTCTCGTTCCACGTTCTCCAAGCTGCGTTTCTATGCCTTCCGGTAAAGAGCTGACAAAATCAGATAATGCAGCAGCTTCCAATGCATTCCACACCTTTCCATCATCAATATCCGCATCTGCTATTCCAAACGCTACATTTTCACGGATGGTGCTATCCATAATAAAAATAGTTTGTGGAATATATCCGATTCTGCCAAGCCAGCCATACATATCGGATCGAATATCTTTTTTATCGATACTTACCTGCCCTTTATAAGGGGTTAACAACCCTAAAAGAATATCCACCGCAGTTGTCTTTCCTGCCCCTGAAGCGCCTACAATGCCGATTGATTTACCTTTCTGTATCTTTATTGATGCATCTGTAAATACATCTTTTTCAGTTCCTGTATATTTAAAAGAGATATTTTCTAATTTAACATTGTTTGTAAATTCCTGGATAATCCCCTTTGGCCGGCCTACCAGTGCCGTATCAGCCATTTCATTTGTCACCTTAAGATTTTCAATTAATTTATCCAGCATCGGCTCCTTAAATGCAATATCCGTTATCTGTGTAGAAATGCGGCTTGTTGATGGAAGCAACCGAATCGCCGCCATTGCAATTGCAGAAACAATCGGAACGAGAACATGAAAGCCAATACCACAATAAATCATATAAGCAATAATGATAAATAAAGAACTCATAGAAACTGCTTCGATTAAAAACCGTGGAAATTGAACGAAGAATGTATATTTTCTTACAGCTTTGACGTAAACCTTTCCATTTTTTGCAAAATGTCCACTAAAATAATCTTCTTTCTGCGCAACTTTTATTTCTTTGATTCCCTGAATCCCCTGAAGCATCCAGTTGTTCATCCTCGCAGACGATTTTTGGTACGCCACTGACGCACGCTGTATCGTCGGCCTTATAACCAGTAAAATTAATGCCATTGTAATACTTATAATTACAGTCATAGCAACCGTAATAGCGGGTGATATAATTAATATAGTAATAATCAGCATAACCGCGATTACAACTTCCGTAAGAAATGTCAGCACTGTTTCCATCAATAAAAAAGCATCTTTCGTATCGTTGCTAATAATCCTGATTACTTCTCCGGAACTGACACTGAGAAAAAATTCATACGGCCTGCGCATGTATGTTTGAAAAAGGCTAATTTGCGTATTTAACATACAATTATAAACAAAGCGCACCCTGATATTTGTTTCAAACATAAGAAACAGATTTTTTATGATATATGCCATCGCTAAAACAAGGGCCATAAAAATCAAAAAAGCGCGGTCGGATTTAATCCCCAGATAATTACACAATGATTGTACCATCGGGCGTCCCATAACTTTTAAGGGATCCACAATAGTTTCCATAAATGGCAATACCAAAGATACACTGACCATTTCAAGAAACCCGCTTAGTATCATCAGCATGATTAATATACCAATCCGCCTCTTTTGGTATCCAGATAAGATATTTAAAAATTTTTTTATTACTCTAAGTACCATAAAGTAAATTACCTCTTTAGCTTTTTCATCGCATTAAATCTTTCGCCGCAATAAGGCTCGGACCACCCCCCCCATGTTTCATAACCCAATATTTTAAATTCATCCTCTGTATATAATTGATGTTTTATATCGTGCGATACTTTCGGCAGCTCGCCAATAAACACGGCATCCTTACAGACCCTTTCCATCTCCGCGACTGACCTTTTAAAATAGGGTTTATCTGGAAAATACAAGAATACGCCCCATGAAAAAACTTTATCAAAATAGTTATCTCTAAAAGGTAGATGATCTGCTTCTGACCAAATTGCTGATTTTCTATAAAAGTACATACATTTTTCTACAAGCGGTTTTGAAAAATCAATTCCAATATAATTACAATCCATAAATTGTGCCAATCCGCCGGCGCCACATCCAACTTCCAATACGCTATCATTTTTTTCTATTTTCAGTACCGATGAAATCCTTGCTGCCGTCTCACCCATATCAGCTGTTGATTTCTCCCAGCCGTCGTACACCCTGATATCTTCTTTCGTCCCTTCCATCAATCCTTTTTGTGTCCATATTTCCTTCCACGTTCCCGCATATTCCATTTAATGGACCTCCTTTATCACTTCAAATGCTTCTGCGTACATCGTATCAATGGAATATCCCCAGATTTTATTTTGATAGATCGTATTCTCAAATAACTGGTTACCTCCACATGCCATGCTGCGGTTATGTTCTGGGCCATATATGGCTAATGCTTTTTTCTTTATCTCAATATAATCAGAAATATCAAAAAAAACCCGTGGTTCAAACGAGTGTTCCGTTACATATATGTTGCTCCGATATCCATAAATATTACTTACATGTCTTGCCGCCACTTTACATATTTTTGCTGCCTCGGTATGGTCATGGTTCATATCGTATTCCGAATGCATAAAAATGGTATCAATATCATATTTGACAATAACCTCTTCCACTTTTTTCATAACTTTTGTTGTATATGTTAAATTGCAGTTTTCTTCTTTTTCAAACTTTACATTTGTAATCCCAAGCATCTGGCACACGCATTTGTTTTCTTCTTCGCTCGATTCGGCCCGCGTCAGTTTATTGAATTTTGACTCCGGAACGTAATTATCTGTTAATGTCAGTTTATATACTTTTATACCGCAATTTGACAGCTTTGCTGCTGTTCCTCCGGCAGCCAAGTCCACATCATCATAGTGCGCGCCAACCATCAATACATTCTTCATTATTTCGTGTCTCTCTTTTCTATAATAATATGATATCATTCAGCTGGATTCCATCGCCCCAGCCATACCTCAGGCAGTGCAGGGTCAATTGGGTAATCTAACATTCTTGGAAGAACTACTCCTTCACCACTTTCAAGGCTATATTTATTTTCATTCACCAATGTTACTTCCATCGTATTAGGTGTAACAAGCTCTCCACAATACATAACCGGCCCGCCATTATGGCCATGAATATGGATAACTTTAAAATGCCCCGTCAAATTCTCCAATGCTTTTTTCATCACTTTTTGGCTGTCTTTTTTATGCAGCCCATGAAGTTCAATCACGATCTGGTCAAACTGGCACAATACATTTTGGGGGATATTGGCTAATACATCCCGCTCATATCCCTCAACATCCATTTTCAAAACCATCCCTTCGCAATCCTGATGCTTGTTCATTTGTATAAATGTTTCCAGTAGCTTAAGCGTCTTACTTTCCGTTTCCCCAGTAATCCCCATTTTGAACCAATGGAAACGTTTATGATTCAAAGGCAGCTTGTCAATTGTATGGTCATATTGATAGACCTCATAGCCCCTTTTTGCCATATCCAAATCCCAGGATACATCGTTTCCAATACCAAAAGAGTAGGCTATTTTCTTTTTTGATAAAGGACAAGCCATAAGGTATCCGCCGTCACCATCTCCACCTACTCTGACCAGTTTTGCCTTTTGATCTGAAAGGACGTATATCCGTAATAAAGAATGAACCATGTTCCAAAATTGGTACACTTCGAAACTTGGCCAATCAATATTTTGCTCTTTTAACGTTTGGTTTATTTGCCATGACCTTCCACTCCTAAGCAGATTATTATATAAACCGTCTCTATGCCACGTATTACGCAATTTCCATGCTTGTTTCATTAGGTTACCTTTCGCCATCATCCAATCCTCCTATGTCTGATTCCATTCCAAAAACCCTTTCGCCTGTTTCGCTGCCGGAACACCCCCATATTTATTAATCGATGGAAATCCATTACAATATGCACAAAACTTCGTATACCCTTTTTCACTATAACCCAGCCGAAACTCTATGAGCTCATTTTTTTTCGATACATCATACGCTGACAGATCATAATAGTCTGTTTGATCTTCTTCAACAACACCGGCCGTTGCAGCAAACCCCACATAATTGCACGTACAAAGCCTCTTGCCGCGCAGTTCCATAAATCCATGATTGCACATATTATACCGCATTTCTAATTGCCTGGAAGTCAAACCAGACATATCTTCCTTGGGTGGAAATAGGTCAAACCACTCCCTGAAAGCTACGAGATCGTATTTCACGCCAAACGCGTCCAGTTTGCTTAATACCTGTTTCAATTTTTCCCCTGTCTTAGGTATCATCTTTGTATAATCATCTATTTTCAGCCCAATGTTATATTTCTTTAAAGATGCGCATAGCTCATCTGACGGAAGTACCGTTCCGTTCGTTATACAATACAAATGGTATATACGTTTGCCATATGTCTTTGAAATATATGTAATCAGTTTTGGCAAGTCACGGTTAAGAAAAGTTTCTCCGCCTGTAAGGCCAAATTCTCCAACATAATCAAATGCATAAAAATAAGCGTCTATATCACGCTTCAAGGTAACAAAGGATATATCTTCCCTATGCTTATTATATGGAACAAAATCCAGGCACTTTTCACAATTTAACGTGCATCGTGTCGTACATACAAGGTCGTTTCCATGCGCGTATGTAATATTGCGGTTATATAAAAGGTAGATTGGCAATTCAACTTTTAAAAATCTCCTTAAGGGAAATACATTAACCATATATTCCAATCCATGTTTTGATGCAAAATCTCTAAGCTTCCATTCCGACATATGGAGTGAAATAACAACAATAGATTTTTCTCCGGCATCCTTGATTCTGTTAGATGCTACATATTCTATTGGCAACGCACGCTTTACCCCCCCCACTTGTTCCGAAAGCCTTCTTTTTATTAAATTGAATTCTTTTCTTTGGATTGCGTGAAATGCCTTTTTTATACCAAAAATTCCAGAATTTAATTTTTCACCCGACGCTTTGACCATTTTTACAGGCAAATGGAGCCAACGTAATTGCTGATATGCATTTTTTCCTTCTATATTGTTGCCATAAATTAAAATCCTTTCGACTTCCTGGAAATATTCTCCCAAAGCATCAAATTCATGTCCCCTATTTCGCCACTTCACGTTTTCATACCTCCGCTTTTCACGTGCTTTTTATACTGTTTATAATACAGGTTCTTTATCATTTTACTCCAGACAACCTTAGAATACCGAAACATCAAAAAAATATATTTCCTTATAAAATTGTCTTCACTCATTTCCTTGTACATGCCCCTATAATGCATATAATAAAACCGTATTCTATTTTGAATCTCCTTTTTTTTCTCTTTTTCTATTTTACTAAAATCCATAAGTACCCATATCCGCAATAAATGGGCAATATATTTCGACAATTCCTTTTCCAGCAATCTATCTAAACTATTTTTTCTACAAAACTCCACCACAATCCTTCCTGCTTCAATGTGGTCATAATTCCACCCACTCAGCGCACCAGACCTCGAAATGGAATTACAATCCTCACGATGCACCCAAAAAGCATCTTCAACAACCACAATTCTACGCGCATAACAGAAAAAAACCGGTGTCATCAAATAATCTTCGAGGAACATATATGGACATTTTTCTTTATAATGATATAAGTGAAACTTATCCATAAATTGTTTTCTATATAGTTTACATACTAGAGTTGTATCGATCCATTTATCGCGATATATACGATTCGCTGCGTTTCTTCCCGCGTCTACAAAATAGGCTCCAATCCTGGAAGGTTTTTTCTCGGATTCTGGAGTTTCTGAAAATATCCTCAAACAGCTTACAATATCCACGTCAGTTTCATGCTTGCTATGTAACATAAGCGACTCTATCAAATCAGGAAACATCCTATCATCTCCATCCATAAATAGAATCCATGATCCATGCGAAATATCCACGCCTGTTGCCCGTGCAGATGAAAGCCCTTCGTTATTCTTTTTATCAACCAAAACAATGCGGCTGTCCTTTATTGCAATTTCTTCACATAACTGCAAAGTCATATCCGTCGATGCATCATTTACAAGAATTATCTCCAAATTTTTATAGGTTTGATCTTGGATTGATGATATACAACTTTGCAACGTATCCTGCTTGTTATATAATGTTACTACAATAGAAACAAGTTCCTTATACATTTAGTTTTCTGTATCCCTTTCCATAAAAATTAAACCACACCTTTTCTTACTTGGTGAAGCTACTTTGAAATATCCGGAAAATGATAACAATATTCCTTTAATTCCTTTTTTATATAATCTGCCTTATTTTTGTACTCCGCATGGCGTATCCAAAGCTTCGTATTCTGTTGTGATACCGCGGGGTCGAACTTTTGCTTTTCTTTTACATGATCTCTCTTGTCAATTTCACAAAAATCTAAGATTTTAGCAACTGTAGATGAATAAGAATATATTAAATCCTCAAATTGTATTTTTAACACATTGACTGGCAGCATTTCCCGAAAGCACATCTGATGGACGATCCGGAACCATCTGCAAAAACTATCTATATTTTTCGGTATTACTCTATCCTTTGTCGCATTCTGGCATGTAATATAGACGTCACGTGGGTCCCGATCTACAACGATTACTTTCAGATTATCAAAATAGCGTGAATAGCGTGCAAAATTAGAAGCCGGTACCAGCTGGTCACAAAATATCTTTGTGCATCTGTTCTTGTTAAATCCATTTACAACAGCTTTCGTATATTTCTTTGTTGCTTTTATAAAAAGTTCCTCATCCATTACCCCAAAATAATTCTTTTCATCCCTTGGCAATAGCGTGCCACGAAAAAGGCCCAGTTTTTTTACAATTCCATTGGCTAAATAAAATACTTTACTTTTTTCCCAGACGTCATAATGGTAGTACCCTGGATAGGCCAATTGTATGATATCTTTTAAATAATCGTTTGTATGTCTTAAAAAATTTGGATCTATCGTTTTTGCATATCGTTTGAAACAGTATACATGATCCAGTTTTTCCATTGCCTTTTTAAACCTTTTAATTGCTGTTGTACCGCTATGCCGGTTTGGATTGTTGACGAGATTGTACTCTAAATCGGAAATTCCATCCGGGTCATACGCAAACCGCAATTCTAATTTATCATTCAGATATACCCCCCTGCATTCCTGCACTAAATCCACCACTGCAGAAGAGCCGCTGTAATAAAAACCGGTTGCTGTACAAATCATAATACACCTTCTTAATCTTCCTACACTGCGCTACACTTTGATCCGAAACTTCACACGATGATATTCCTGGCTAAAATAAAAATACACTAATATCCAAAACTCCGGCCTAAGCCATATCGTAGAACTGAACATCAACCGGCCTATTGATACAGAAAATAACAAACTGCAAACAATCCTGCGATTAATATCTGTTTTTTTATTCATCATAGATTGAATGGCTTTTAAGATAAAGCACAACAATATAAATAGTCCAACCATACCTAAATCCATCATTACTTCTAGAAAAATATTATGGGAATATTCTGCCCCTACAAAATCTATGGAACCTCCTAAAATTGGATGGTCGTAAAACTTATCTAATGAGTTTTTATAAATTTCCAACCTTCCAGAAAATATCTCGTCTATTGGCCCTCCAGTCAACAATAGCTTATACTTACTTATTGCCCTTGACCCAATCCCAATTCTATTCGCTACCGTTTCCAAAATTTCCAATACTTTTTCAAAATGCAAAACAACGATAACCACTATGGGGCTAATTAGCAATAGTTTTTTATTCTGGCGCCTTACTACCAGATAGTCCAGCAGTACAAGCAGTATAAATGAAAATGCAGCCCCTCTCGCTCCATACAAAACCAATTCCAAACAGCTCAATAGGAAAACAATTGCATAACATACGGATTTAAAACTGATACGGCGAAGGTTCCCTTTCTCAAACAGATAGATATACAGCCCCATACAAGAAAGTAAAATCCCGTACCCAAACCGCATATAATCAATTCTTACAAACGGATACCAGAAAATAACAAAAAAATTTGCCACTGACAGCTTCGCTACATAATCTATAAATTCATTGTAATCTACCCCATATAAACATACGATTGCGGCTGGCAGGCAGATCGATACATACGTAACAAGCGCCGTTATCCTGCTGTCATAAATAATAATTTTCACAAGCACAACCAACAAAACTGCAAAGAAAATGGCCAGGGGCAATATATTCCCGCACCTTTTTATATTAACCGCAAGCATTACAGCAAGCAGCAAAACGCCGGAAACAGCCACCAGCATCGCAGAAGGATAGTACATCATCAACGGTATCAAGAATGAATACTGAAACAAAAACAGCCCCAATACCCTGGCACTCTTTTTTTCTATATCTAAGTTCTTTTTTAATATCATGGAACAGTCCCAATACTACTTTCGATTTCGAATTGCTAAAATACATTCTAATATTCCAAAACACCTGTTTTTTAACAATAGGAAATATATAAGGAAGTTTATATGATAGCTATAAACATATTTACTATCCGGTATATATTCTTTGGTGAGTACATTATATAAACAATTACATTGTCTGGATGGCATACCGTGCGAAAGGCGGTCATTCATAATGGCAAATACTACCGAAAAGAAATATATTTCGTTCAATTCCCTTGCCAAATGCCTGCCTTTTAGCTTGCTATATATATATTGATATATTTTTAGCCGATCCCTATCGTTCACCAGCTCATCACGGTGTACCAAAGACCCTGCATTATCGTAATAGCAATACAATTCCCGCGATATATAATAGATGCTGTCCGACAATCCCGCAACAGCTTTGCCAAACGCATAGTCTTCCCCCCGCATAACATCCGGGAATCTGATATTATTTACTTTTACCATATCAGACCTGTAAAATTTCCCAAAAGGACTGGGCCGGATATAGACCAGCGCTTCTTTCCTGTCTACCACACCGTTTTTTACTTTGTTCGATAAAAACATCGGCAACCTTTTGCGCCTCCGGCCACTGACCCTTGCCGCGTCAAATACAATGCAGCCATAGCCTCCTTTTGCGGCTTCTGAGAATGCGCGGAAATAATCTTTATCTACCGTATCGTCGATATCTACAAATGCAAGATACTCTTTTTTCGCATGCTCGATCCCGTAATTCCTTGCCGGCCCAGGGCCTGTATTTTTCCTGTTTTGATAAACCTTTGCATTTATTTTATGCTTCTTTATATATTGCATAAGCAAGGCTACCGTATGATCGGACGAGCAATCGTCGACAAAAATGAGTTCATAATTGGGATAAGAAAAATCAAAGGAGTCCAAACATCTTTTGACATATGCAGCAGCATTATAACAGGGAATTATAACACTTACCCCTATGGACATGGCAACACCCCCAGTATCTATAAATATTTATTTTATCGTTTTATTAGATATCGACATTTTCCTGTGGACAGGGCA
>CASUON010000039.1 GCA_949457475.1 uncultured Lachnospiraceae bacterium | reverse complement strand
AGATACAATGCCTACGTTTTGGCTATAAGTCGCGGTCGGAAGGCCTCCGAAAAACGCGCAGCAGATATTGCTGCACCCATAAGCGACAATACCGCCCGTCAGTTCCTCGTCCGTAGGCATCCGGTCCATCCCCCCGGTAGTAGTCGCTGAAAAGTCCCCGATCGCCTGGATCGAATTAATGGCAAACAGCACGCCGATCGCCACGCAAGAAGACGGCTCGAATTTCATGCCAAAATGCAGCGGCCTTGGCAGTTGGAACAAAGAAGCCGACGCAACAGACGAGAAATTGACCATCCCAAACAGCAGCGCGATCAGATACCCTGCAATAATGCCAATTAATATAGAAGATAATTTCCAGATGCCTTTCCCATAATGGTTCAGCGCGGTCACAATACAAAGCGTAAGGATCGCCACCAGCCAGTTCTGCCACGACCCGTACTTCTCGCTCCCTGCCCCACCGGCCATATAATTGATCGCTGTCGGATACAGCGAAAGGCCAATGGCAAATACGACCGTCCCGGTAATCAGCGGTGGGAAAAACCTGCGTATCTGGCGGATAAAAAGGCCGACCAGTATGGCAACCACGCCGCCAACTACCTGCGCCCCCAATATTGTCGCCACATCAAAGTCGCCCGCGATGGCCTGCATCGTCGGCACATAGGCAAAACTGATGCCCATAATTACCGGCAGTCCGGAACCGATTGCAAAGGCCTTCCCTTTTACAAGCGGAAACAACTGGACAAACGTCGTCAGTGCGGACATTACAAGTGCTGCCTGGATTAATATGATCGAATCTTCCTGCGACAGCCCGGCTACGCCGGATACGATAATCGCCGGCGTAACGCACCCTACGATCATCGCCACAATGTGCTGCAGCGCCAGTGGCAGAGACTGCGCGACGGACGGCTTTCCGTCAAATTTAAACAGTTCCCCCGAGATAGTGCTGTTTCCTCCATTTCCCATAATTCCCTTTTCCTCCTTCTTGCTTCTTTCGCATTTTATACGGCGCACCAATACAACTTGCCATAAATCCCGACCGCAGACCGCCGGCAAGATACCTTTGCTTATTTTTCTACTGTAAATTCCAGCGGTCTGCAGTATAAATACATTTGTCAAATTTGTTAAAATCAATGAACATTGTAAAATCGCTCCATTTATTTTATACAATTTCAACAATGTATTTCTTGCTCCTATCATAACATTATTATGCAAAAAACACAATGCTAAAAATAATTTTTTATTGATATGAAAATTTTTTATTATTTTCTATTGCTTTTTCCAACTATTGTGTGTATGATGGAGGAAAGGATAAGGAGACACGCATATGAAGGAAAAACAGAACAAACAACAAAGACAGCCGATCAAATGGGCCTTAAACCGGCTCCCAAAAACAGACGACCGGCAGCTTGGAAAGATGTCTATGGAAGAAATGCAAAAAGCGTCCAGTTTCCACAAAAGCTTTCCACAATATGAGCCGACGCCGCTGACACGCCTGTCCAGCTTGGCGCAGTACTTGGGCCTGGGGCGGGTGTATGTAAAGGATGAATCGTACCGTTTTGGCCTGAACGCCTTTAAGGTGCTGGGCGGCTCTTATGCCATCGCGCGCTATATCGCCCAGCAGACCGGGAAGGATATCGCGGACATCCCATACTCTGTGCTTACTTCCGAAGCATTACGGGAAGAGTTTGGCCAGGCTACTTTTTTTACCGCCACGGACGGAAACCACGGGCGCGGCGTCGCCTGGGCCGCGCGCAGGCTTGGGCAAAAATGCGTCGTACGGATGCCAAAAGGCTCTACCCAGACCAGGCTTAGGCATATCGCCAACGAAGGCGCAACGGTCACGATCGAAGATATGAACTATGACGACTGCGTACGCCTGGCGGCCAAAGAAGCCGCGGACACCCCGCGCGGCGTAATCATCCAAGATACCGCATGGGACGGCTATGAGGAAATTCCGACCTGGATTATGCAAGGCTACGGGACGCTGGCCCTAGAAGCCGACCGGCAGCTGGAACAAGACGGCTGCCGCCCGACCCACATTTTTGTCCAGGCAGGCGTAGGCTCCCTCTCCGGCGCAGTCGTCGGCTACTTCTCCAACCGTTTTAAAGAGCATCCGCCGGTTATGGTCGTAGCAGAGGCAAACGCCGCGGACTGCCTCTACCGCTCCGCCAAAAAAGGCGACGGCAGCCGCGTCGACGTCACTGGCGATATGCTTACGATTATGGCCGGGCTGGCGTGCGGGGAAGCAAATACCGTATCGTGGGATATTTTAAGGAACCATGTAGACGCCTTCGTTTCCTGCCCGGACTGGGTAAGCGCGAACGGCACGCGTATCTACAGCGCCCCTTTGCGCGGGGACAGCCAGGTGATCTCCGGCGAATCCGGGTCGGTTACTATGGGACTTTTGCATGCGCTGATGACAGACCCGGAATACGCACAATTAAAAGAGGATTTACATTTAGATGAAACTTCCCAGGTACTGCTTGTATCTTCGGAAGGCGATACCGACCCGCAGCGGTTCCGGGAGATTACTTGGGAAGGGCTGTGCGGATCGCAGAAAGACCCGTTTTGCGACGTGTGAAGTATGGATGCGGGGGATTTGTGAAGGTTGGATGTAATTATTTAAGGGCGGACGCCGGATGGCGGAAGGGGGGTTTTGCATTTGTTCCGCTTACGAAAAGCAAGAAGTTCTAAGCTTTTTTCCTGTTCGTCTGCGATACCGGCCGGACCGGAAACTGATGCGCCGTCCGTGGCGCAGCAGTTTCCTTTTTCGGGCATCCTTGCCCGAAAATCCTAAGATTGTGTAAAAAAGCTAAGAACTTCTAGCTTTTCTCCAGAGTTACAATTGCAAAACCCCCCTTCCGCCATCCGGCTGTTTATCGTAAATTTTGGAGCAGGTGTGGAGCTGCCATGGTGTTGTTGCTGATGGGATGGGGAGATAAATGAAATGCAGAAAATAGGATGATATTTATGGAATGATATTGCTGATACATATAAAAATACTGCTGAAATATGCAAACAGATACCACTGATTTATATGAAAATTACTGATTCATATGAAAAGACATGTTTATAAAAAATATTGATTCATATAAAAATACGACGGAAAAATACAGGAAAAAAGTATAAGGAGGAACCCATGCAGAATTTTGAAATAAAAAAAGAAGAAATCCTAACATCTTCCAAAGGATATGAACAGGATATGGTTGCGTTTTTGCGTGCGATTGTTAAAAACCCGGGGGAAAGCTGTGGGGAAAAGGCGCATATCGATACGATCGCGGCTGAAATGAGAAAGGTCGGTTTTGATGAAGTGCAGATTGACCCGCAGGGAAATGTCATTGGATTTATGGGGACTGGCGATAAAATTATTGCGTTTGACGCCCATATTGATACGGTTGGCATCGGCAACCGGGATAACTGGGAGTTTGACCCGTATGAAGGGTTTGAAAACGAAACTATGGTCGGCGGGCGCGGCGTGTCCGACCAGTGCGGCGGCATTGTATCCGCTGTATACGGGGCTAAAATTATGAAAGAACACAATTTGATACCGGACGGCTATCGGATTATGGTAACTGGCACAGTGCAAGAAGAAGACTGCGACGGGCTCTGCTGGCAGTATATTATCCAGGAAGACCATATACGGCCGGAATTTGTCGTATCTACCGAGCCTACCGACGGCGGCATCTACCGCGGGCAGCGCGGGCGCATGGAAATCCGCGTGGATGTCAAAGGCGTGTCGTGCCATGGCTCCGCGCCGGAACGGGGGGATAACGCGATTTACAAGATGGCGGACATTTTACAGGATATCCGCAGTTTAAATGAAAATGACGCCGCGGATGGCACCCAAATCAAAGGGCTTGTAAAAATGCTGGACGAAAAATACAATCCGGATTGGGAAGAAGCGCGTTTCCTTGGGCGCGGCACGGTTACCGTCTCCCAGATATTCTATACTTCGCCAAGCCGCTGCGCCGTCGCGGATTCCTGCTCTGTCTCCCTCGACCGGCGTATGACGTTTGGAGAGACATGGGAAAGCTGCCTGGAGGAAATCCGCAACCTGCCAAGCGTGAAAAAACACGGCAAGGACGTTAGCGTATCTATGTACCATTACGACCGCCCTTCTTACACCGGATGCGTCTACGAAATCGAATGCTACTTCCCTACCTGGGCGATCCCAAAAGACCACGTGGTAACCAGGTCTTTGGAAAACGCCTATCAGGGGTTGTTCGGGGACAAGCGCACGGGTGCGAAGGAAACGCTGGAAATGCGCCAGCAGCGCCCGTTAACGGACAAGTGGACGTTTTCTACAAACGGCGTGTCGATTATGGGCCGAAACGGCATCCCATGCATCGGTTTTGGCCCGGGCGCGGAGGCGCAGGCGCACGCGCCAAATGAAATCACCTGGAAACAGGACCTTGTAACATGCGCCGCGGTATACGCCGCCCTTCCGATGCATTACGCGCAGCAGGCTGATAAAGCGTAGCGCACGGACGCCGATCATTGTATGGCTTTTTGCATTACGCATAACAGGCCGATTTGCGGGAGCATAGACTTATTGGCCAGCAGTCTATAAAATAGCTGCTTGCAGCTATGATAATGTACGGATAAAAATAGAATAACAACTTACATAACAGGAGGATTTTTATGAATACCTTACAGCAGTACCTGGACAAATTACAGGCTCTAAATTTCAAAGATATGTACAACGGCGACTTTTTCCTGACCTGGGAAAAGTCCGACGATGAAATCGAAGCGGTTTTTACCGTTGCGGACGCCCTGCGCAATCTGCGGGAGCGCAATATTTCAACAAAAGTATTTGACAGCGGGCTTGGAATTTCCCTGTTCCGCGATAATTCTACCCGCACGCGATTTTCCTTTGCCTCTGCCTGCAACCTGCTGGGCCTGGAAGTACAGGACTTGGATGAAGGCAAATCCCAGGTGGCGCATGGCGAGACTGTCCGCGAGACGGCAAACATGATCTCTTTTATGGCGGATGTCATCGGTATCCGGGACGATATGTACATCGGCAAAGGCAACTCTTATATGCACGAAGTGGCTGACGCGGTCGCGCAGGGCCAGCAAGACGGCATCTTGGAGCAGAAGCCTACGCTCGTCAATTTACAATGCGATATCGACCATCCGACGCAGGCAATGGCCGACATGCTGCATATCATCCATGAATTTGGCGGCGTAGAAAACCTGAAAGGCAAAAAGCTCGCCATGACCTGGGCCTACTCCCCTTCTTATGGCAAACCGTTATCAGTCCCGCAGGGCATTATCGGACTGATGACCCGCTTTGGCATGGACGTCGTGCTGGCTCATCCGCAAGGATACGAAGTCTTCCCAGAAGTAGAGGCCGTTGCCGCACAAAACGCCCAAAAATCCGGAGGCTCGTTCCAAAAGACAAACAGCATGGCGGAGGCGTTCCGTGACGCCGACATCGTATATCCAAAGAGCTGGGCGCCGTTCGCCGCAATGGAAAAACGCACGCAGCTATATGGAAACGGCGATATGGACGGCATTCAAGCGCTTGAAAAAGAACTGCTTGCGCAAAATGCCGAACACAAAGACTGGGCCTGCACCGAAGCGCTGATATCTACCACCAAAGGCGGAAAAGCGCTCTACATGCACTGCCTGCCGGCGGACATTACGGGCGTAAGCTGTAAAACCGGCGAAGTAGATGCATCGGTCTTTGACCGCTACCGCAACCCACTGTATAAAGAGGCAAGCTTTAAACCATATATCATTGCCGCTATGATCTTCCTCGCAAAATTTGAACACCCGGCTAAACTGCTAAAACAGCTGGAAGACAAAGGTACCCCACGGGTATTCCGGTAAACCGGCAGGAGGAAAACTATGGCTAAGAAAAAAAGAATCGTAATCGCGCTGGGCGGAAACGCGCTGGGCAATACGCTGCCGGAACAGATGGCCGCCGTAAAAGTCACCGCAAAAGCGATCGTAGATTTCATCGAAGAAGGCCATGAAGTCATTGTGACCCACGGCAACGGCCCGCAGGTCGGCATGGTAAATAACGCGATGATCGCGCTTACGAACGAAGACGCCAGCCAGCCCAATACCCCGCTCTCCGTATGCGTTGCAATGAGCCAGGCCTATATAGGGTATGATTTGCAAAACGCCCTTCGCGAAGAGTTATTAAATCGAAATATTACAAATATACCAGTCGCGACTATGATTACCCAGGTTCGCGTAGAAACTGACGACCCGGCATTTGCTTTCCCGTCCAAGCCAATTGGAAAATTTGTGGACGCGGCTATGGCAGAAAAGATGGAAGAAAAATTCCACTATATCATGAAGGAAGACGCCGGCAGGGGCTACCGACGCGTTGTAGCTTCTCCAAAACCGGTGGAAATCATTGAAGCGGACACCATCCGCACCATGGTAAACGCCGGCAACCTGGTGATCGCCTGCGGCGGCGGCGGCATCCCGGTGATCCGGGAGGGCAACCATTTAAAAGGCACCAGCGCAGTCATCGACAAAGACTTTGTAAGCTGCCTGTTGGCAAAAGAGCTGGATGCGGATTATCTGATCATTCTGACCGCAGTGGAAAAAATAGCGCTGCATTTCGGACAGCCGCAAGAAGCCTGGCTGGATGAAGTATCGGCCGAAAAAGCGAACGAATATATTGCGCAGGGGCATTTTGCCCCAGGTTCCATGATGCCAAAAGTACAGGCCGCCGTCGATTTCGCCGTTTCCAAGCCGGGGCGCTACGCGTTGATCACACTATTGGAGAAAGCAAAAGAAGCCTTAGCGGGAACTACCGGTACGCTGTTCCACCTCTAGCCGGCCCGCGCGACGACGCCTATTTTTAAGAAAGCCCACGGACTGGCTACTTCCGTGGGCTTTTCAAAAACGCTTAGCCGCCTTGCCCGTTTGCCCCTTTTCGCAATCAGGCCCACGGATTGTCTTTTCTTTCCGCGGGCTTTTAGAAACGGTATGGCAGGCCGATGATTACGGCCTGTTCATCCTGCCCGATTTCCCGGCATATTTCCAGCGCCGTTTCGTAATGTTGCGGCGAATCTACCTGGCTTAATACGACGATATACTGCATCCTGTCCCCAACGCCTTTTTTGCCTGCGCACGGGCTTTGGGCCAGCCGGGCGATATCTTTGGGCCGCAGGATATCCGTCGTATATTTTCCGAGAAAGCCAGCCATCTGGCCTGGGCGGAAACAGGCGTCTTGGATCGCCTGTCCTACGGCATGCATACCATATACCGAAAGCACACAGGTTGTTTGCGGCGGCAGCGCCGGTTCGTGCGCGGCTGGAAATTTTGCCGGCAGCATCCGCGCGCCGTCTGCCTCCACCAAAACAGGGTTTGGCATGTCCAAAACCGCCTCCCATACATCCCGGGACAGCATTTGGATTCGCCCCTGTTTCGCGTCGTTTCCAGCAAATACACAACCTTCCTGCTCCAGTACGGATACGATCTGCGCATAGGATGGGTTTACGAGAAAATATTTTAAATCCTCCTTTAACATATGCGTCGTTGTCGTCACGACAGGCTTTCTGCCCGCCCGCTGGTATTCCGCTGCCAGCATTTTCAACACCGTCGTTTTTCCACCTGCCCCGACCGCTGCTATCCGCGGGCTGTCCGATTGTTTAATTTGCAGTGTTTCCAGTAGGGGCGGCCTGCCTGTACGCTTGCCGTTTTGCATACCAACATCCATTTATAACTGCTCCAGCATATTGGCCGGGTTTTCGGCTGCACGCACTTTGGTATACGCCTGCTCGATTACCCCTTCTTCGTTAATCAAATAAGTCGTACGTACGACGCCCATCGACTTCTTTCCATAATTATTCTTTTCTTTCCATACGTCATATGCCTGGATACAAACTAGGTCCGGGTCAGACAGCAATGGAAATGGCAGGCCGTATTTTTCTTCGAATTTTTTATGCGACGCCACGCTGTCTTTGCTCACCCCGAGCACAACCGCGTTTTTTTCGACAAACTGTGGGTACAGCTCCCCAAACCCGCATGCCTGCTTGGTACATCCGGGCGTATGGTCTTTGGAATAAAAATACAGGACTACTTTCTTTCCTTGGTACTGCTCTAATGTATGCACCGTACCGTTTTGGTCCGGCAGCTCAAATCCAGGTGCTTTTGTTCCAACCTCCAACATGTTTCTTTCTCCTTTCCCACTTTTCTTTTTATATTTTTCTTCTTATTTTTTCTTCTTTTTTCATTTTTTCCTCATTATTTCTTTTCATTATTTCTTTTTAATAATAAATAGTTTTCCTATAACTTTTTTATTTGCTGCATCAGATCGATTTGTATTTGCATTCAATTGCTTATATTATCATGTGTGCTTTCATTCATATACGATAGTATAACTTTACGTTTATATATTCGCTACGATCCCTGTGCACTGACCGCCTATTATTCGTGGTAGTCGCGCTGCCTATTTGGCATCTGCGGCGCAGTATTTGCGAGCGTCATAATTTACGCCCGATCCGTCGCCACCTGCCCTGCGGGCGGCGCATCCGGCTTTTTAAATTTCTGGTAATATGCCATCGGCGTCATGCCGCATTCTTTTTTAAATATTTTAAAAAAGTGGTTGTAGCTGCTAAATCCGCACAACTGGCAGACGTCCCGCACCGAAATCCCCTGGAGGATATAGCGTTTGCTCAGGTCAATGCGGGAGCGCGTAATATAAGCGTGCAGGGTCATGCCGGTACTCTTTTTGAATTCCCGGGAAATATGCTCCCCGGAAACAAAGAATGCTTTTTCCAGCGCGTCCAACGACAAATCTTCGGTCAGATGCTGGCTGATATACTCAAATACATTGTCGATAATCAGCATTTTTTTCTGGTGCGTCTGATATACGCGGTCGCTTTGGACGCAGGCGCGGATAAAAATAACGAGGAACGCAGTAAACAGGCTTTTCTCATAGAGCTGCGCCCCGAGCGCGATCCCTTCTTCTTTTATTTTATCCAGTTTTGTAATAATATTGCGCAGCAGCATAGACGCTTTTACTTCCGCCTGGATTACGGTAACCGGATACGGCGCAAACTGGAATTTCTGTACCAGGTCGCACGTATCGTCGGACAGCGCCGCAAGCGTATCCGCAGAGACGGATACCCCCAAAACAGTGCAGTACGTTTTGTGCGCCATTGCCGGAAACGATTGCTGCGGCTTTAAAAGCACCATATCTGGAGACATACAGAACCATTCCCGCTCATTCACTTGAAACGTGCAGTTTCCATGCGTAAAAAACAGAATCTGGAACTTGTGACCAGAACGGAACGTATACGCAGTCCCTGCGTTCAGATAATAATTCGTTGCCTTATATAACGGCACCATGAAATTCCTCCATCCAATGTCTCGTCTTCTTTTGATATTACATCATCACCAATGTCTCGTCTTCCTTTGATATTACATCATCACCAATGTTTCGTCTTCCTTTGATATTACATCATCACCAATGTTTCGTCTTCCTTTGATATTACATCATCGCCAATGTTTCGTCTTCCTTTGATGTTTTAACATTATCCGACATTTCATCAATATTTGTCAGTATTATATCAAAAAAAAATAGTTATTTCAACATTTTTCCAGTATAATATACTCCATACTGGATTTTGCCCAGGAAACGCCTCCTGCGTGCAGTCTTCAAACATGCATCCTGCCTGCAATCGACCAGGGGGCGTCTCATCGGCAAAATCCAGATATACCTGTTCGATACCCATCTAGGTTGTGGGGGTACCTGATGGGGATTTCGAATAGCATACATTCATACACCAGGCAGCAGCAAGGGGGGATCATTCAGGCATATAGAGATTTCACCAGAAAGCTATACAGTGAGAAAAGGGGATTTACACTATGGGACAAAATCTGTTAAAACCAATCCAAGTCGGAACTATGTCGTTAAAAAACCGTATTATGTTTCCTCCGCTGACTACCGGCTACGAAGAGCGCGACGGTTCAATTGGGGCGCGCAGCCTGGGATTTTATGAACGGCTGGCAAAAGGGGGCGTTTCTTATATTGTCATCGGGGATGTCGCCCCGGTACGCACCGCGTCTCCAACGCCGAGGCTATATGACGACAGCCAGATTCCGGCTTTTCAAAAACTGGCCGATGCGCTGCATGCCCACGGGAGCAAGCTGGCGCTGCAGATATTCCATCCGGAATACGACGTACCAGGCGTCAGCCGCTTGATGATAGAAGCCGGAAATGCTCGCAGGGCAGCCGCACAGGCGCAGGCTGACGGAAAGACCGAAGAGTTTGAAAGACAATCAGCGCTTGCAGAAAAAACAACCCGGGAAGCATACGCAAAACTACGCCACGATATGCAGCACTTTGTAAATGAAGCTACAAAACAGCAGCTTGCGGACATCCGCGAAAGCATTGCGCAATGCGCCGCACGCGCGCAGCAGGCTGGCGCAGATGCAGTCGAAGTACACGGCGACCGCCTGCTTGGTTCGTTATGCTCTACGCTTTTGAACCACCGCACCGACTGCTACGGCGGCAGTTTCGAAAACCGGATCGCCTATGCCCTCGAGGTCGTAGCGGCAATCCGCGCGGCGGCTCCAAAGCTTGCCGTAGAATACAAGCTGCCGTTAATCACAGTCAACGCGGACGGCTCCACGCGCGGAAAAGGCGGGCTTTTTGAAGAAGATGCCGTCGCGTTTGCAAAGCGCCTGGAACAGGCCGGCGTAGATATGATCCAGGTAGCGCAGGCAAACCACACCGGAAATATGGGCGATACGATCCCGCCAATGGGCGACGTCGCATATAACTGGACGCTGCCGTTTGCAAAGAAGGTAAAAGCCGCGGTTCATATCCCAGTCGCTACGGTTGGAAGGGTCATTACCGTAGAAGCCGGCGAACAAATCCTTGCAAATGGGGAGGCCGATATAATCGGCTATGGCAGGTCTTTGCTGACAGACCCAGACATTGCTGTAAAAACAGCGGCCGGCGAATGCATCCGGGAATGCCTCAACTGCAACAAGGGCTGCGTGGACGCGATCCAAAACCGCCGCTATATCTCCTGCGTTCTTAACGCAGAAAACGGCGACGAGACAACGATCTTCCTTAAGCCGGCGGATGCCATAAAAAAAGTTGCCATTGTCGGCGCGGGCCTTGCCGGGCTTGAAGCAGCGCGTGTAGCTGCAAAGCGTGGGCACGAGGTCGTCCTGTTTGAAAAATCAGACCGGATCGGCGGGCAAATCCATCTGGCTGCCGCCCCTCCGCGCAAAAGCGAAATACGGCGCGCTGTCGCATACTATGAAAAGCTGCTGCCGGAAATGAGGAAGGCAGGCTTAAATATCCATTTAAGGCTCCATACCGAGCCGTCTGTGGAGGAATTAAACAGCTTTGACCACCTAATCGTAGCAGTCGGCGCCCACAACATGGAACTGCCCATCCCGGCAGAAAACAGCCGGATCGTCTCTGCCTGGGACGTTTTAAACGGGGCGGAAGTTTCCGGAGCCTGCGCCGTCCTCGGCGGGGGGTTGGTCGGCACGGAGACTGCGGAATACTTAGCGGAACGTGGGCACGCGGTTACGATCATAGAAATGGCGGATCAGATCGCCGCCGGAGAATCGCCGACCGTACTGCCGCTGATCCGCAAAAGTTTCCAGGCGCACCAGGTCACGGAGTATGTCAAGACAAAGGTTACGCATATACAAGACAACGTCATCCATGCCATCCGGACAGAAACAGGCGGGGACATGGCAGAAACCACGATTAAAATCACGGCGGATACCATTATCAACGCCCTTGGTTCGAAAAAGAACGTATTTGACGAAACAGGCGTTGCCATACCGGTTACTTACGTCGGAGACTGCTCTGGGGAGCATACCGCGGATATTGCATCCGCGATCCGTAGCGGATACCACGCTGCGAATCAAATCTAACGTAGTCTTTTCCAGTATAAAAGCTGCGGTATCAAAGCTGCATATAGGCAAAAAAAGGCTTGGAGCATTATTTTTCGTATGCTCCAAGCCTTCTTACATCTATTCTTTTAAAAATTCCTCGAATTTCCCTTCCAATACTAACAATGCCGTGCCTTCCCTTTTTCAGGATATTTCCTCAAAATATGGTGCGGCATGTTTCCGGAAAATTTCCATTGCGGCAAGATAATCTGAAATAATAACGGAAAAATATTTCCGCGCCAATGCGCCGTCATAATCATGCGCCAGGTGGTTCCGCGCACGCAGCATCTGTATCCATATGTCGCTGTCAATCAGCCCAACGCTTTTTGCAGTTTGCAAT
This sequence comes from uncultured Lachnospiraceae bacterium, assembly GCA_949457475.1. Taxonomy (GTDB): domain Bacteria; phylum Bacillota; class Clostridia; order Lachnospirales; family Lachnospiraceae; genus Eubacterium_J. The sequence goes on along the minus strand of CASUON010000039.1, from coordinate 5,165 downwards.
GTTTCCCTCGGCGAGCCGGCTGCAAAATCAGTTACACCATGGTAAGACGTAATTAAATCTTTCATTACTTTCCAGGACAGGTCAAAAGACAAATTATACATTTGAACCGTTCCGCTCAGCACAAACTTATTTTCAGCGTCTTCATAAACCGCATCCGAAAGGTTCTCCAGGCTGCGGCAAAAACTATGGTATCTGTTAATAGATTTTACTTGCATACAAATCGATATCCTCCTTCAGAAAACAATTTTCGATCGAATCGTATTCAAACAGGTCAATTTTTGTCAACGTTGGGATTTCTTCCATTTGCTCCTGCAATTTTATGATATCTACCGCGCCGTATACAACAAAGTCAATATCACTGTATTTTGTCTGCGTACCTTTCGCGTAAGAGCCAAACAGCGACAGGTGTTTGACGCCATGCGCCCGACATATATCCGCCACCTGCCGTATAATCTCGTCCGCAGAAAGGTTTACACTACGGTTACACATCATGACCACCAGCCTTTTACGCCTGCTTACGCCTGTTTCTTCTCATTCACAATATAGTTCACAAGCCCTTCTGCCGCAATGATCTTTTGCATAAATTCCGGGAACGCCTGCCCCTGGTACTGCGTCCCTTTGGTGCGGTCGTAGATTGTGCCGCTGTCAAAGTCTACTTCCACTTCGTCTCCTGCTTCGATTTCCTTCGCCGCCTGCGGGCACTCAATGATCGGCAGCCCGATATTGATCGCGTTGCGGTAGAAGATACGCGCAAATGTTTCTGCAATGACGCAGCTTACGCCCGATGCTTTAATCGCGATCGGCGCGTGTTCCCGGGAAGAACCGCAGCCAAAATTTTTATTCGCCACGATAATATCCCCTTGCTGCACCTTCTTGATAAATGCTTTATCAATGTCTTCCATGCAATGCTGCGCCAGCTCCTTTGGATCTGAAGAATTCAAGTATCTGGCTGGAATGATGACATCGGTATCTACGTTATCTCCATATTTAAAAACACGGCCATTTGCTTTCATTTTTATTCCTCCTGTTACGCTTTCGGTCCGGATATCGTTCCGGTAATCGCACTTGCAGCGGCAACCGCAGGGCTCGCAAGGTAGATTTCGGACTCAACGTGCCCCATGCGGCCTACAAAGTTGCGGTTTGTCGTGGATACGCAACGCTCCCCTTCCGCGAGGATGCCCATATATCCGCCCAGGCACGGCCCGCAGGTCGGCGTACTGACAACAGCGCCCGCTTCGATAAATATTTTCAGCAGCCCTTCTTCCATGGCGTCCAGATAAATCTGCTGGGTCGCCGGGATAACGATCACGCGCACCCCGTCCGCTACTTTTTTTCCTTTTAGAATTTCCGCTGCGCAACGCAGGTCGTCTAAACGCCCGTTCGTACAAGAGCCAATGACAACCTGGTCGATCTTAATATCGCCTACTTCGTCGATCGTCTTTGTATTTTCTGGAAGATGCGGGAACGCTACGGTAGATTTTAACGTCGTTAAGTCAATCTGTATCTCCCGTTCGTATTCGGCATCCGCGTCTGCTTCATAAATCTGATACGGGCGGTTGGAATGCCGCTTCATATATTCTTCGGCCAATGCGTCTACCGGGAAAATCCCGTTTTTCGCGCCGGCTTCAATCGCCATATTCGCAATGGTAAAACGGTCGTCCATCGTCAAATTTGCAATGCCGTCGCCAGTAAATTCCAGCGATTGGTACAACGCGCCGTCTACGCCGATCTGCCCGATCAAATGGAGGATGACGTCTTTGCCGCTGACATATTTTTGCGGCTTTCCAGTTACAACGACCCGGATTGCAGATGGCACTTTAAACCATGCCTTGCCGGTCGCCATGCCCGCCGCCATATCCGTACTTCCTACTCCGGTAGAAAACGCCCCGAGCGCGCCGTATGTACAGGTATGGGAATCCGCCCCGATAATGACGTCGCCTGCCACAGTCAGCCCTTTTTCTGGCAGCAGCGCATGTTCTATCCCCATCTGCCCAACGTCGAAATAGTTTGTAATTTCATGCTTGCAGGCAAATTCACGGACACATTTACAGTGCTGCGCCGATTTGATATCCTTGTTCGGTATAAAGTGGTCCATTACCAGCGCGACCTTATCTTTGTGGAAGACACCGTCCACATGCATTTTTTCGATCTCATGGATCGCTACCGGCGATGTAATATCATTCCCCAGCACAAGGTCTAAGTCTGCTTCAATAAGCTGCCCCGCCGACACGGAATCCAGCCCCGCATGGGCAGCCAAAATTTTCTGGGTCATCGTCATACCCATTTTTCATTCCTCCTTCTGTTGTCTGTCATAATACCCTTAGGCGTTTAGCAGTTTTTCGATCGAAGCCAGCTTTACGCAGATTACAAACATCCGGGTAGCTTCCGCCATTTCTTCCGGCGTTGGGAAAGACGGCGCGATACGGATATTGGAGTCCTGCGGGTCTTTTCCATACGGAAAGGTTGCGCCTGCGCCGGTTAAGACAAGCCCAAGCTGCTCGCACTTTGCGACAATGGCGCTGGCGCACCCTGGCATAGCGTCAAAGGAGATAAAATACCCTCCTTTCGGCTCTGTCCAGCTGCCAATGCCAAGCCCGGAAAGCTCTTCTTCCAGTATACGGATGACCGCCTCAAATTTCGGGCGCAATAAATTCGCCTGCTTTTTCATATGCTCCTTCATCCCGTCGATATTGCGGAAAAAACGGACATGGCGCAGCTGGTTGATCTTATCATGTCCAATAATCTGCGTCGTCATAAATTTCTTTAAAAATTCCATATTTTCCAGGGAAGTAGCAATCGCGGAAATCCCGGAGCCCGGAAAGCTGACTTTGGACGTCGACGCAAACATATAGACCATATTTGGGTTGCCCGCCTTCTCGCACTCTTCGAGGATATTCAGTATCTGGTGCTGCTCTTCCTCGTAAAGATGGTGGATGGCATACGCATTATCCCAGAAAATGCGGAAATCCTCCGCCTTTGGCTGCAGCCTGGCAAAACGCCTTACTACCTCGTCGGAATACGAAATGCCAGTCGGGTTGGAATATTTCGGCACGCACCAAATGCCTTTGACCGATTCGTCGTTGTTTACATACTGTTCTACTAAGTCCATATCCGGGCCGTCTTCATGCAACGGGATATTGACCATTTCAATCCCAAACGTCTCGGTAATTTTAAAATGCCGGTCATACCCTGGAACCGGGCATAAAAATTTAACTTTCTCCAGTTTGCACCATGGCGTGGAGCCGTTTACGCCTTTGACCATCGAACGGATAACGGTGTCATACATGATATTCAAGCTGGAATTGCCGCATACGACCACGTTTGCCTTCTTTACTTCCATCATATCGGCCATCAGCTGGCGGCACTCGCCAATCCCGTCCCAGTCCCCATAATTTCGCGTATCGTTTCCAAGCAGCGTCTTCATATCCGAGTGGCCGTTGATCACATCCAGCATTGGCATGGACAGCGCAAGCTGGGAAGCGCCGGGTTTCCCTCTTGCCATATTTAAGGACAGCCCTTTTGCTTCTTCTGTCTTAAATGCCTCGTCCAGTTCTGCCTTTTGCGCCAGAAGCTCATCCCGGTCCATTTGCATATATGGTTTCATAAATTTTATGTCTCCTTTCCTCATTTCTATTTTCATTTCTATTTTTATTTCTATTCCATTCGCCCTATCCCGACGAACCTAGCGAAAAACCATTTTCAAGTATAGCAGTATCTGCTAGCCCGGTCAATACCAGACGGCGGATAGCGGGAAGTTTTCGCTACCCGTCCAGCTCCTGCTGTGTATAGTAGCCGCCGTCAATTAACACTTCCTGCAGGTTATCGGCGTCAATCATGCTTGTGCCGCACAAATGCGCCGGTACGATCATTACGTGGTTGTCGTATAGCTGCGCATTGTTTACCTGGGGCTCCTCTCCGTTCATAAGCGCGTCGACCATTTCCACGCATTCTGCGGCAAGTACGCGCGAATCTTTACAGACGGTAAAAGACTGCGTACCGTCAAGTATATTTTTGCATGCCGCAAGCTCGCTGCCTACCCCGCTGACCACCGGCCAGTTATCCTGCGTATACCCGGCAGCCATAAAAACCTCCTTGCAGCCGTACGCAAAACCGTCGTATGCGGTAATGCAGATATCCAAATCTTCTTGTGTATAATAGCCTTCCAGATAGTTTTCACACCGTTGTTTTGCCGTCTCCTGCGACCAGTCCGCAATCGCAGTATCTTCAAAAGACGTCCTCGCCGTATTGCTCACAAGAATTCCCTGATCCAGATACGGCTGCAGCACTTCCATAAGCCCCTGGTACAGATATAAAGATTCCGGGTCGTCTTTTGGCCCCATAAAAAATTCTGCGGTACGGTACTCCCCATCCGCCAGGTCATCTAGGCCGGCTTTTTTTACAATTTCCTTGCCAATGCTGTTACCGATCCCTTTGTGGTCAAACGCAGCCAGAAACGACACAGCATCGGTATCCATTGGCAGGCTGTCATATGCGATCAGCGGGATTTTTGCTTTTTGCAGCTTTGCCGCCGCTTTTTTTAATTTTTTATCATTTACCGGCGCGGCGACCACGCAGTCCACCTTGCCCGCTGCAAACTCCATAATCTGTTCTGCCTGGCGTTTCGGCTCATTCTGCGCATATTGTATCTGTACCTGATAGCCAAGCGCCTCCAGCCCTTGTTTCATATTTTCCGCATCAGAAGCCCAGCGCGGTACGGACGCATCCGGAAATGAAATCGCGATTACCCGGCTGTCTGTGCTTGGCGGGTCCGTTTGCTCGTTATCATCTGTTTTACTGCCACCGTCACTTGGCCGCGTCTCGTCCGACGCGGTAGTCTGCGGCAGATTTTCATTATCTACGTTGCCAGTCTGCCTTACGCCAAATGAACAGCCCGCCAGCACGGCCGTGGCACAAAAAATACATAATAGTGCAGCCATACGATTCTTTTTCATATGATTACCTCCCAAATGAACCTTTTTGCACGTGGAAAGCATACCGATCAAAAAAATGCATGATCAAATGCATGATCAAATATACGCTCCTATGCTGCATTTCATTTTATCTTCTTTTTCTTACTTTCGCAATAGTTTTTTTCTTGAAAATACCGTGAATATTTTTGTATCCCGGACGCCGGAACCAGGCAGCAGGCCCGTCCTGATGTTCCG
>CASUON010000038.1 GCA_949457475.1 uncultured Lachnospiraceae bacterium | reverse complement strand
GCGTATATGCCAATATGCCTGCCGGATGATAGGGCAGTTATCATATCAGACCAAAGTGGTCTGTAATACGCCTACGTGTCTGCACGCAGGATTGCGCGGCAGCTCTCGCGTTCAATCAGGCTATGGGATACGATCGTCTTTGCCGCCAGCAGGTTTGGATTTTCAATATGGTTGATTAATTGTGAGGCCGCCTCTATGCCAAGCTGGAAAGAGTTGATGTCGATAGACGTAAGGCGCGGCGAAGTCAGCCTGGCAAACAGCGAATTATTAAATGATACAATGGATAAGTCTTCCGGGACAGACAGGCCCATCCGGATACAGGTGCGTTCCAGCGCTACGGCAAGGATGTCGTCGCTTGCTATGATCGCGGTAGGACGCTGCGGCTGTTCCAGTAGTGCGCGGATATGTCCGGAATCTTCTTCCGGGATGCAGTTTACTTCAACGCAGTATTCCGGGAGCACCGGAAGGTTATGGCGCAGCAGTGCGAGCTGGTAGCCGGATTTGCGTTCTGCGGAAAATAAAAAAAGGCTCTCACTCCCAAGATAGGCAATCCGGCGGTGACCTAGCTGGTATAAGTATTCGGCCGCATCCTGCCCGGCAAGCAGGTTGTCGTTGTCGATATGGATTGTCTGGCTGGCGGAGTTTTGCGCTTTTCCGACAAGTACGTATAGGATGCCTTCGTTGCAAAGGTAGTCGATAATGGCGTCATCCTGTTTGGAATACATGAGAATGAAGCCTTCGGCCTGGTTGCTGGCGTTCATTGTATGGATGGCGCCCAGGATTTCCTCGGTATCCTGCCCGGTAATAATCATACTGATATATTGCCGCTGGTTGCAAAACTGGCTGATACCGCGGATGGCTTCAAGGTAAAACGCGTTTTCGTATGTCTCATGATAAGAAGGCGGCAGAATGATGCCGATCGCTTCTGCATTCTGCCCTGACAGGCTGCCGGACTGGATATTTGGCTCGTAGCCGAGTTTTGCCATTGCACGGCGCACCCGCTCTTTGGTCTCCCTGCTGATGGAAACGTGGTCTTTGCATGTCCGTGAAACCGTGGAAGGCGATACTCCTGCCAGAGCCGCCACGTCTTTAATAGTAACAGCCATAATGTTCCCTCCCTGTGTTATTTTGCACACTTGATAGATTTATTTTAGTAGGAAATGCAAAAAAGATCAATGTATTTGCGTAAAAATTGTGCAAAATATACGCAACGTTTTATAGAAGGAGCACAAAACATGTGGCAAATCATACAGGAAGGGATAGCCAAGGAGAAGGGGAGTTGCCGAAAGCGGGTATAACTGCGTCATATACAGGAAGGTTAGAAACGGATGCAGGAGAGAAGGGGTACTACCAAAGGCGGGTATGGCTGCGTCATATGCAGGGAGGTTGGAAACGGACGCAAAGGGGATGCGAAAGGCGGGGTTTACCCGCCTTCATCCGCTTCTATCCGCCGGCAGCTGCCGCGTATAACTAGGGAATATGGCACGATGATCTTCGTGGCCATCAGGTTTGGGTTTTCTATGTGGTTGATTAGCTGGGAAGCGGCTTCAATGCCCAGCTGGTGGGAGTTAACGTCTATAGACGTTAACTGCGGCGAAGTAATGCGCGCAAACAGCGAATTATTAAAGGATACGATCGAAAGGTCGTCTGGTACGGACAGCCCGTATCTGGCGCAGACCCGTTCCAAGGCGACCGCGAGGATGTCGTCGCTTGCCACGACCGCGGTTGGACGGTCTTCCCGCTCTAACAGCCTGCGGAACAGCTCGTGGTCGTCCAGCAAAAAGCGGTCTGTTTCGATGCAGTAATCCGGGTTCAGCGGCAGGCCGTGCGCTTTGAGCGCCTGCTGGTAGCCTGCCTTGCGTTCCGCCGAGAAAAACATGACGTATTCGCTGCCTACATATGCGATCCGGCGGTGGCCCAGGCTGTAAAGGTATTCGGTAGCTTCCCGTCCGGCGAGCAGGTTGTCGTTATCTATGTAAATCGTCTGGTTGACATACTGCTTGGCTTTTCCGATAATGACATAGAGCAGGCCTTCGTTATATAGGTAGTCGACGATGGCATCATCCTGTTTGGAGTACAGCATAATAAAACCGCCCATCCGCTCGTCTTTTGCGAGCGTTTGCACAGCATGCAAAATTTCGTTGTCATCCTGCCCGGTAACGATCGTACTGATATACTCGCGTCCGTTACAGAACTGGCTGATACCGCGGATGGCTTCCAGATAAAACGCATTTTCATAGACGTCCCGCGAGGAAGGCGGAAGGATAATGCTGATCATCTGGGGCGGCTGTCCCGTCAGGGCGCCGGGCTGGATGTTTGGCTCATATCCTAGCTGGGCCATCGCAAGCCGCACTTTTTCTTTTGTTTCCCTGCTGATGGAAGGGTGGTCTTTGCACGTACGGGATACGGTGGAAGGGGATACACCTGCCAGTGCGGCGACATCTTTGATCGTTACAGCCATAAAATTATTCTCCTTTTTTCGAATGATACTGTGAGCCGGTATAAGTTCTGCATTTTTGTTTATTATAAAAAGAAAACATGTAAAAGTCAATGTGGCATTGCGCAACCGTGTGATTGTCATTTTGTACAAAATGTCGGTGCAGTAACTATGCAATATGTAGAAATTTGAGCAGAATAACGAAAATTAATTGCCTTTTTCTGTAAAATGAGGTACATTTAAGTTGCGTAAATTTTACGCAAAAAGAGCGCAAAGTTTTATGGGGAAGCGCAAAAAAATTGCACAGATTCATGTGCATATGGAAAGAAATGGAGGATTGTGTTATGAGTAGTACAGCAAACGGGAATGCCGGAATTTCCATTATCGCGCCTGTTTCCGGGGAACTCGTCGCGTTGGAACAGGTTCCAGATCCAGTGTTTTCGGAAAAAGCATTGGGAGACGGTGTAGCGATTATCCCGGAAGACGGCAAGATTTACAGTCCGGTAAACGGTACGGTTGCTACCGTTGCAGCAACAAAACACGCTTATGGTTTCCAGTCGGACGACGGCTTGGACGTCCTTGTGCATTTTGGCTTGGAGACAGTAGGTTTAAACGGCGAAGGCTTTACAGCTTATAAGAAAGAAGGGGATCCGGTAAAAGCCGGGGAGCTGGTAGCCGAGGCGGATACAGCATTTTTGAAAAGTAAGAACCTGAATTTAATTACGCCGTTCATTATCTGCGACGGGCTGGACGATAAACAGATGCAGCCGGCATCCGGCAAGGTAAAAGCTGGGCGCGACGCCGTAATAAAAATCACTGCGCAAGAAGGCGCGGCGCAGGCAGCACCGTCTGCAAAGCCTGCTCCGTCTGCGGAACCAGCGGCGTCTGCGGAACCAGAAAAGAAAAAGCTCGCGATCAATTTTGATTTCCTGCAAAAGCTTGGCAAAGTATTGATGACGGTTATCGCAGTTATGCCGGCAGCCGGATTGATGCTTAGTATCGGAAAGCTGATCCAGATCGCCGGCGGGGATGTTGCCGCGATCAGTACGGTTGGCAGTACGATGGAAAATATTGGCTGGGCGATTATTAATAACCTGCATATTTTATTTGCGGCTGCAATCGGCGGTTCATGGGCAAAAGAACGTGCTGGCGGCGCGTTTGCGGCAATTATTTCCTTTATCCTGATTAACTGTATTACCGGCGCGGCGTTTGGCGTAACGAGCAGCATGCTCAGTGAATCCGGCGCTACGGTGAAGTCGCTGTTTGGACAGGATATGCTGGTAGAAAACTATTTTACGTCCGTACTGGGGGCTCCTGCACTGAATATGGGCGTGTTTGTCGGTATTATCGCCGGATTTGTGGGCGGCGTTGTATACAATAAATATTATAATTTCCGCAAACTGCCGGATGCGCTGTCATTTTTTAACGGGAAACGTTTTGTGCCATTGGCGGTAATTGCTTATTCTACTGTAATTTCGCTTGTAATGGCGGTTATTTGGCCGGTAGTACAGACTGGTATTAACAATTTCGGCGTATGGATTGCCAATTCGTCGTCTTCCTCGCCGGTATTTGCGCCGTTTATCTACGGTACGTTAGAGCGTCTGCTGCTCCCGTTCGGCCTGCACCATATGCTCACGATCCCGATGAACTATACTTCGTTTGGCGGTACATACCTGATCCAGACAGGCATTAACGCCGGTTCGGAAGTATTCGGGCAGGACCCGCTGTGGCTTGCATGGGTAACAGACCTGATTAACTTTAAAGACGCAGGCGACCTGGCGTCTTATGAAAACCTGATGGCAACAGTTACCCCGGCGCGTTTCAAAGTCGGGCAGATGATTGGCGCTACCGGGCTTTTGATGGGGATTGCGCTGGCAATGTACCGCCGGGTAGATGAAGATAAGAAAAAGAACTACAAATCGATGTTCTTCTCAACGGTATTGGCTGTATTTTTAACAGGCGTTACAGAGCCGCTGGAGTTTATGTTTATGTTCTGCGCACTTCCGCTGTATGTCGTATACGCGGTGCTGCAAGGATGCGCGTTTGCAATGGCCGGGATTTTCCATCTGCGCCTGCACTCTTTTGGTAACCTGGAGTTTCTGACCCGTGTCCCGATGTCTTTAAAAGCCGGGCTGAGCGGTGATATTATCAACTTTGTCATCTGCTGCGTCGCTTTCTTCATTATTGGCTATTTCATTGCCTATGTAATGATTGGAAAATTGAACTTTGCAACTCCAGGACGTCTTGGCAACTATACGGATGAAAACGAAGACGACGCCCCGGCAGCAGGCGGCGGAAACGCAAGCGGCGGCGGGCAGCCGGAACGCATTATCGCATTACTGGGCGGGCGTGAGAATATTACGCTGGTGGATGCCTGCATGACGAGGCTGCGTGTAACGGTAAAAGACCCGGATAAAGTCGCGGATACAGCCGCTTGGAAGGCAGAAGGCGCGCTTGGGCTTGTGAAAAAAGATAATGGCATCCAGGCGATCTACGGGCCGAAAGCGGATGTGCTTAAATCAGACATCAACGATATTTTGTAAAGACAGACGGACGGCAAAGGACAGCGCCAGGGATACAACGTTTATAAAATAAGGCGTTGATTTTGAAAAAAGATTCGTAAGTTACACTGTTTTACAGAATGAAAAGAATGAAAAAGCTGTAGGCTGATGTAAGTTACAGAAATGGTTTATAGATCAAAGTTAAAAGATCAAGGTTAAAATGTGATTGGTAGATTTAGATTAAGAAAGGGAGTATAGCTAACTATGAAGCTATTAACATTAAATACCCACAGCCTTCTGGAAGATGATTACGAACAGAAGCTGGGGCAGTTTACGGAAACTGTCTGCCGGGAGAAGCCAGACCTGATTGCACTACAAGAAGTCAACCAGACTGCGGGCGCCCCGCAAGCCGGGCAGGAGATGCTGGAAGGATGGTTTCCGTGCCCTGGCAGCGATATTCCCATCCGCGAGGATAACCATGCGGCACAGGTAGCGATGCGCCTGCGCCGCGCGGGCGTCCCGTGCGCCTGGACATGGGTATCCGCCAAGATCGGATATGGCAAATATGACGAAGGCATGGCGTTTCTATGTATTGGGCGGGAAATTGCTGAAGCAGAGGCATTCTATATCAGCGGATGCCAGGACTACGGGAACTGGAAAACGCGCAAAGCGCTCGGAATCCGGGCGGGTGGCTGCGATGATTGGTTTTATACTGTCCATATGGGATGGTGGCAGGATGAAGACGAACCGTTTGAGCGGCAATGGCGGCGGTTAAATGACGCGCTGGAACAAAAGAAACAAGACGGTACGGTCTGGCTGCTTGGAGATTTCAACAGCCCTGCGCAGTTCCACGGGCAGGGTTACGACTGCATCCGGTCGGACGGCTGGCAAGATACTTATCAACTGGCGGGGCAGAAGGACAGCGGCATTACTGTAGAGGGATGCATTGACGGATGGCGCCAGGAAGGGCAGGAGGCCGCGGACGAGATGCGCCTGGATTACATCTGGTGCAGCAGGCCGGCGGCGGTGCTAAGCTCCAACGTCATATTTAACGGCCAAAACGGCCCGAAAGTTTCCGACCATTTTGGCATACTGGCAAAAGTAATAGAAGGGTCGAAGCAAAAGCGCAGCGCCGGGATATTGCTGCCGGTATCCAGTCTGCCGTCGAAGTATGGCATTGGATGTTTTTCACAAAGCGCCTATGATTTTGTAGACTGGCTTGCGCGCGCCGGGCAGTCGTACTGGCAGATTCTGCCGCTTGGGCCGACCGGCTATGGGGATTCGCCTTATCAGTCGTTTTCAACCTTTGCCGGGAACCCGTATTTTATCAGCCTCGAAGCGCTGGTACAAGAGGGCGTGCTAACGGCCGAGGAATGCGACCGGGCGGACTTTGGCGGCCGGGCGGATGACATTGATTATGAAAAACTATACGCCAGCCGGTATCCATTGTTGCGCAAAGCATATGAGCGCAGCCGGATTGGTGAAAACGACGAGTATTTGCAATTTGCGGAAGAAAATAAAGGGTGGCTGCCAGACTATGCGCTGTTTATGGCGTTGAAGAACCATTTTGGCGGGATATCCTGGAACGAGTGGCCAGAGGACATCCGCCTGCGGCAGCCGGAGGCAATGCACGAATATGGCGAAAAACTGTATTTTGAAATGGAATTCCAGCGGTATATGCAGTTCCAGTTCTGGAAACAATGGAAAGCGTTAAAAGCATACGCAAATAGGCAGGGCATCCGCTTAATTGGCGATATCCCGATCTATGTAGCAATGGACAGCGCGGATACCTGGGCGCATCCGGAGCTGTTCCAGCTGGATGCGCAAAATGTGCCGATTGCGGTAGCCGGATGCCCGCCGGATGGTTTTTCCGCAACCGGTCAGCTTTGGGGCAATCCGCTTTACAGGTGGGAGTACCACAAAGAGACGGGCTATGAATGGTGGGTTTCACGCCTTGCTTATTGTTTCCGTATGTACGACGTTGTGCGGATTGACCATTTCCGCGGGTTTGACGAGTATTATTCCATCCCGTACGGCGCGGAATCGGCGGTGGACGGGCATTGGGAAAAGGGCCCGGGCATTGATCTGTTCCGTTGCGTGGAGAAGCGGCTGGGACGCCATGAAGTTATTGCGGAAGACCTTGGCTATGTGACCGATTCGGTGCGCAAGCTTGTCCGTGACAGCGGTTTCCCAGGGATGAAAGTGTTAGAATTTGCTTTTGATTCAAGGGATACCGGCTCTGCAAGCGATTATTTACCGCATAATTATACCGAAAACTGCGTTGCCTATACCGGTACTCATGACAATGAGACGATCGCCGGCTGGTTTCACTCGATCACGGAAGAAGAGCGCCAGGCGGCGAGGGCGTACTTGTGCGACAGCCATACGCCGCAGGACGGGCTGTACTGGTCTTTTATCGCCCTGATTATGCGCAGCAGCGCGAAAATGTGTATCATTCCGATGCAGGATTACCTGGGGCTGGATAATTCATGCCGGCTGAACCAGCCATCCACAGTCGGGAAAAACTGGAGGTGGCGCGTTCGGAAGGAAGAACTGTCCGAAGAGCTCTTTGGAGAAATCTGTTCCATGGCCATGCGTTTCGGCCGGGCGGATTTAGAACGATTAAAGGAATTGCGGAGGTTGCAGAATATGACAGCAAACGAATTTATCAAGCAGCGTTTCGGACGCGCAATGGATGAATGTACGAATGAAGAAATTTACGTCGGGCTGCTTGCTTATGTAAAAGAGAAGGCAAAAGCAAAGGAAAGCGGCAAAGGGAAGAAAAAGCTTTATTATATATCGGCCGAGTTTTTGATCGGCAAGTTATTGTCCAACAATCTGATTAACCTAGGGTTGTATGACGAAGTAAAAGAGGAACTGGAAGCGTGCGGGAAGTCGCTGGCTCAGATCGAGGAAATCGAACTGGAGCCTTCCCTTGGAAACGGTGGGCTTGGGCGGCTTGCAGCGTGCTTTTTGGATTCAATCGCAACGCTTGGGCTGAATGGGGACGGCGTTGGGTTGAACTACCATTTGGGATTGTTCCGCCAGGTATTTGAAAACAACCTGCAAAAAGAAGTGCCAAACCCTTGGATTACACCGGAGTCCTGGCTGACGAGAACAGAAAAGAGTTATAAAATTCATTTTGGCGGGTTTTCGGTACAGTCTAGGATGTACGATATCGATGTGGTGGGCTATCACAACCGCACGACAAAGCTGCATCTATTTGACATCGAATCAGTGGACGAATCGCTTGTGCAGGAAGGAATCCAGTTTGATAAAACACAGTTTGCCAAAAATATGACGCTGTTTTTGTATCCGGACGACAGCGATGAAAACGGGCGGCTGCTACGCGTCTATCAGCAGTATTTTATGGTATCCAATGCCGCGAGGCTGATTATCGATGAATGTATGGACAAAGGAGCAAGCCTGTATGACTTGCCGGATTATGCTGTGATCCAGATTAACGACACACATCCGACGATGGTAATACCAGAAATGGTACGTCTTTTGATGGAACGTGGATTGACGATGAACGAAGCGGTGGACGTTGTATCTAGGATGTGCGCTTATACAAACCATACGATACTTGCAGAAGCGTTAGAAAAATGGCCGATGCATTTTATGCAGCAGGCGGTGCCGCAGCTTGTGCCGATTATTGTCGAGCTGAACAACAGGGTCAATAAAAAGTTTCATGACCCATCAGTTGCTATTATCAATGAAGCGAACTGTGCTTGCATGGCGCATATTGATATCCACTACGGCATCAGCGTCAATGGCGTGGCAGCGCTGCATACGGATATTTTAAAAGATACGGAATTAAACAACTTCTACAAGCTCTACCCGGAGAAGTTCAACAACAAGACAAACGGCATTACGTTCCGCCGCTGGCTGCTGTACTGCAACCCGCAGCTTGCTTCGTTTATCGAAGGGCTGATCGGGCCGGGCTTTAAAAAGGACGCGATGGAACTGGAAAAATTAGTGGACTTTACAGATGACGACGCGGTACTGGAAAAACTGCTGGATATTAAATCCGAAAGGAAAGCCCTTTTGCGCGATTATTTAAAACAGACGCAAAATATTACCGTCGACGCGGATTCGGTGTTTGATATACAGGTGAAACGGTTGCATGAATACAAACGCCAGCAGATGAACGCGCTTTATGTCATCCACAAATATTTTGAGATCAAAGCCGGCAAAAAACCGGCGCGCCCGATTACTGTATTCTTTGGCGCGAAAGCGGCCCCGGCCTATACAATTGCGCAGGATATTATCCATTTGATCTTGTGCTTATCCCAGCTGATCCAAAACGATCCGCAGGTAAGCCCGTACCTGAATGTCGTTATGGTGGAAAATTACAATGTTACGCTGGCGGAAAAACTAATCCCGGCATGCGATATTTCCGAACAGATTTCACTGGCGTCCAAGGAAGCCTCTGGCACGAGCAATATGAAATTCATGCTAAACGGCGCGGTAACGCTTGGCACAAAAGACGGCGCGAATGTAGAGATCGCAGACCTTGTAGGCGAGGACAATATCTTTACCTTTGGGGAATCCAGCCAGACCGTCATTGACCGGTACGCGAAAGGGGATTATGTATCGCGGGATTATTACGAGAAAGACGAAAACCTAAAACAGGCGGTAGACTTTATTGTAAGCGACGAGCTGACAGCCATCGGCAGCAGCGAGCACTTAAACCGCCTGTACCGGGAGCTGCTGGACAAAGACTGGTTTATGACATTCCCGGATTTTCCGGACTATGTAGCGGCCAGGGATAAGGCGCTTGCGGCATACGAAGACCGCAAGGCATGGGCAAAGATGATGCTTATAAATATCAGCAAAGCTGGATTCTTCTCTGCGGACCGTACGATCCGCCAGTACAACGACGAAATTTGGAAATTGGAATACAGCGCTAATTAAGTTTTCTTCTTTTCTTTTCATAAATATATGTATGGGATACCGCGGAATAGGGAATTTCCTTTCCGCGGTATTTCTATGTCTTGCGCGTGGCTGAAAAATTAAGATATAATTTATGCTATTTTATGTTAATTTATGATTCTTTTAGTGTTTTGACATATTTCGGACACATTTACCGTCTATACTCTATTCTATCAAATGAAGTTGACGGCGGATAACAAGTGCGCACTTAGTCGCCAGCTTCGACTAAAAATTATTCCTTTTATATAGATTTACAGTTTCATAACAAACTCCTCGGAAAAATGCCGGAAATGAAAGTTTCCGGTATTTTTCATGTGTTCTTTTGTTTTGTATAGGTTTGCGTTGGATGCGATTCTATTATTATTATCATCAGGTAAAAAATCCATTCAAAAAAAACAGTATACACTGCCCGCAAATTGAGGTATAATATATTTTAAGTATTATTTTTAGTGATTATTATTTTATAGGGAGGGGAATGAGATGGATGCTGGAGCAAAATTATTTGATAACCAGACGGGGTATTGTGCATGGTGCCACCGCCCGCTAAAAGATGATGCAGAGTCTGACTTGTGTCAGAGCTGTCAGGAAAGCATGCAATTTCGGGAAATACGCGAATATGTCAGAAAACATGATGTAAATGAATTTCAACTGGCTGAGACTTTTGATATCCCGCTCCGAAAGGTAAAACAATGGATCCGCGAAGGCCGGCTAGAGTATAAGGACAACGTGCTGCACCGTATTTCGACGCTTCACTGTCAAAATTGCGGCAAGGAGATTAAGTTCGGGAACCTTTGCCCGGAATGTACCCGTGCATCCTACGGCGTCCGGGGCGGATTTGAGAAATTTCAGAAAAATGACGTGGACGAACAGATGCGTTATTATGATAAAAAGAGAAAATAGACAGTCAGTAGAACATGGAGGAGGAAAACTATGCCTGCAAAATATGTCTTCGTCACAGGCGGAGTTGTATCAGGACTTGGAAAAGGAATTACGGCGGCATCACTGGGGCGTTTATTGAAAGCGCGCGGCTATAAGGTGACCATGCAAAAGTTTGACCCGTATATCAATATTGACCCGGGGACGATGAACCCGATCCAGCATGGGGAAGTATTTGTTACGGATGACGGCGCGGAGACGGATTTGGATTTGGGCCATTATGAGCGCTTTATCGATGAAAGCCTTACGAAAAATTCAAATGTGACGACTGGCAAAATATATTGGTCGGTATTGCAAAAAGAGCGGCGGGGGGATTATGGCGGCGGGACGGTACAAGTAATCCCGCATGTTACGAATGAGATTAAGAGCCGGTTTTACCGTAATTTTTCATCTCCAGATATGCATATTGCAATTATCGAAGTAGGCGGGACGGTCGGCGATATTGAGAGCCAGCCTTTTTTAGAATCCATCCGCCAGTTTCAGCATGAAGTAGGGCGCGAAAACGCTATGCTGATCCACGTGACGCTTATCCCGTACCTAAAGGCGTCCGGCGAGCTGAAGACCAAGCCTACGCAGGCAAGCGTCAAAGAGCTGCAAGGCATGGGCATCCAGCCGGACGTTATCGTCTGCCGTTCGGAGCATGAGCTGGACCAGAGCTTGCGGGATAAGATCGCGTTGTTTTGCAACGTCCCAAACAGGCGGGTGCTGCAGAACCTGGATGTAGATTCTTTGTATGAAGCGCCACTTGCAATGGAAAAAGAAAACCTGGCAAAAGTTGCGTGTGAGTGCTTGAACCTACCTTGCCCAGAACCGGATTTGGACGAATGGATCGAGATGATCGAAAATTTAAAACATCCGGAAAAGGAAGTGCGGATCGCGCTGGTAGGCAAGTACACCCAATTGCACGACGCTTATATTTCCGTTGTAGAAGCGTTAAAGCACGGCGGGATACCAAGCCGTACGACGGTCAATATCAAATGGGTTGATTCCGAGCTGCTAAAGCCGGAAAATATAGAAGACAGCCTTGGGGACGTCAGCGGCATCCTGGTGCCGGGGGGATTTGGCAACCGGGGCGTGGACGGAAAAATATGCGCGGCGCAGTACGCAAGGGAGCATAAAATCCCTTATTTGGGGCTATGCCTTGGCATGCAAGTTGCCATTATTGATTTTGCGCGCCATGTATGCAAGCTTCATGACGCGCACAGCACGGAGTTAGACCCCAAGACGACGCACCCGGTCATCGCGTTAATGCCGGACCAGGATGAAAACGGGGATATCGGCGGTACGTTAAGGCTGGGGTCGTATCCATGCGTACTGGACAAGTCTTCCAAGGCGTATGAGCTGTATGGCAGCGAGATGATCCAGGAGCGCCACCGCCACCGCTATGAATTTAATAACGATTACCGGGCAATACTATCAGAAAACGGGCTCTGCTTATCCGGCTTGTCGCCGGACCGGCGCATTGTCGAGATGATCGAGATTACCGGGCATCCGTGGTTTATCGCCACGCAGGCGCATCCGGAATTAAAATCCAGGCCGAACCGCCCGCATCCGCTGTTTCGGGGCTTTGTAGAAGCGGCGCTTGCAACAAAACGCTGACAGGGGCGGGGCGCGCGTAGTAAGGCGTTACATCCGCGTGTGCCGGTGCAGCTGCATAGGCCATAAGCTGGCCATGGGCGGGGCGCGATGATGTACGAACGGGACAGGAACACCAAGTGGCGTATAGGGCGCAGTCCTATACGTCATTTTCCCGTTTTTCCGCCTGTTTTTATCGTTATGTTATAAATTTTTTATTAAATTAAGAAATTTCGCAAAAAGTTCACCAATAGAATATTGCGTTATAAATCTAATCCACTTATAATAGAATAAGCGGCGAATATAATGATGGAAAGGAAACCGCAGATGTACAACAGATGGAGGAAAAATGAATAATCAGTCACCCAATAACGGAAATAATAATTCCAATAACAAAAAAAATGGAAATGGCCAGATGATACTGATCTTTTTGCTTGTCACGCTGGTTGTCCTGTTTTTTATGAGCATGTTCAGCAGATGGCAGCAGCAGATGACGACCAAAGAGATTTCCTATACGGAATTTTTGGAAATGGTAGAAGATGGTAAAGTAGAAGAAGTGCACGTCACCTCTAACAGCTACAGGATCACGCCGAAAAAGGAGCAGGATGAATTTCTTACAATTACGTATTACACCGGAATTGCTGGAAACGACCTGGAGCTTGTCGCGCTGCTCAAAGAGCACGACGTAGCTTATTTCCCTTATATACCGGATGATTCCGCTACCTGGATCTACAATATTTTAAGTATCGTACTGCCGATCCTGCTGCTGTGGGCGGTCATGGGCTTTTTAATGAAAAAAATGGGCGGCAGCATGGGGATGGGCGTTGGCAAGAGCAACGCAAAAGTCTATGTAGAGAAAAAAACGGGAGTTTCTTTTAAAGATGTAGCGGGGCAGGATGAAGCGAAGGAATCGTTGCAGGAAGTGGTTGATTTTCTGCACAATCCACAAAAATATACCGATATTGGCGCGAAACTGCCGAAAGGGGCGCTGCTTGTAGGCCCTCCGGGAACCGGTAAGACGCTGCTGGCAAAAGCGGTCGCGGGCGAAGCGAACGTACCGTTCTTCTCGCTGGCCGGCTCGGATTTTGTCGAGATGTTTGTCGGCGTCGGCGCGTCGCGTGTCCGGGATTTATTTAAAGAGGCGCAGAAGCAGGCGCCGTGCATTATCTTTATTGATGAGATAGACGCGATCGGTAAGAGCCGGGATACGCGTTACGGCAGCGGAAACGATGAACGGGAACAGACCTTAAACCAGCTGCTGGCGGAAATGGACGGCTTCGATACGTCCAAAGGCCTGCTTATTCTTGCGGCAACCAACCGCCCGGAAGTGCTGGATAAGGCGCTGCTGCGCCCGGGCCGTTTTGACCGGCGTATTATCGTTGACAAGCCGGACTTAAAAGGCCGGATCGATACGTTGAAAGTACATTCCAAAGACGTCTTAATGGATGAAACCGTAGACTTGGATGCCATTGCGCTGGCGACATCCGGCGCCGTCGGTTCCGACCTGGCAAATATGATTAACGAGGCCGCGATCAATGCGGTTAAAAACGGCAGGAAATATGTGAACCAGTCGGATTTGTTTGAATCGGTCGAAGTGGTCATTGCCGGCAAAGAGAAAAAGGACCGGATACTGGGCGAAGAAGAAAAGCGTATTGTAGCCTATCACGAAGTCGGCCACGCGCTGGTGACCGCGCTGCAAAAAGACGCGGAGCCGGTGCAGAAGATTACCATTGTACCGCGGACGATGGGGGCGCTTGGCTATGTAATGCAGGTACCGGAAGAGGAAAAATACCTGATGTCCGAAGAAGAGCTAAGGGCGCGGCTTGTTACGTTTATGGCAGGCCGGGCAGCAGAGGAGATCGTATTTCATTCGATTACGACAGGCGCGTCCAATGACATTGAAAAGGCGACGCAGATCGCGCGTTCGATGGTTACGCAATACGGCATGTCCAAAAAGTTTGGGCTGGTCAGCCTAGAATCTGTGGAAAACCGTTATCTGGACGGCCGGCCGGTATTAAACTGCGGGGACAATACCGCAGCCGAAATTGACCTGGAAGTGCAGCAGATATTAAAGGAAAGCTATGAGACTGCCAGGAAACTGCTGGAAGAAAACCGGGAAGTGCTGGATAAAATCGCAGAATACTTATTTCAGTATGAAACGATCACAGGCAAAGAATTTATGCGTATTTACCGTGACCTGAAAGGAATTCCGCAGCCGCCAGAAGAACCTGTGGCCAGCCGGCAGAACAGCCAGCCGCAGCCGCCTGTGAAACCGGAAGTATCGTTGCAGAAACCGGGCGCGCCGTACGGGAATGCGCCGTACGTGCCGCCAAGCCCAGGGATGGCAAACGGCCAGATTCCGGCGGCGCAAAACCCGGGAATGGCGAACGGCCAGATTCCGGCGGCGCCAAGCCCGGGGATGGCGAATGGCCAGAATCCGTTGCCGCCAAGCCCGGGGATGGCAAACGGGCCGGAAGGGCAGCTGCCAAACCAAGCACTAGAAAGCGGTCAGATTCCACATCCGCAAAACTATGTGGGCCAGGCTCCAGCGAATGTGCAGAATGCGCAGCCGCAGGGGGAGGCGGGCCAGCCGATGGTAGGCGTGCAAAGTGTGCGGCCACAGAACCATACGGGCCAGCCGATGGCAAACGTGCAAAGTGTGCAGCCACAGAACCGTGCGGGCCAGCCGATGGCAGGCGTGCAAAATGTGCAGCCACAGAACTATACGGGCCAGGGGGTTGCGAATGCCCAGGGCCAACCGCTGCAAGAGGAAAGGCAGAACCACGCCGCCCATCCATGGAATATAACGCGGGCCCCGTATAGCCCGCAGCAGCCAGATAATGAGAAGCCGCGTCCGCAGATGGTAGGCATGCCGCCTGTAGAACATGCGCCACAGCCGTTAGGTGCACAATCTGTAGAACATGCGCCGCAAGACATGGCACACCCGTCTGAAATGCGGCCGTATCCGGAACAAACGGATGCGATGCCGTCCGGGAATGTACAAGATGGCGCGGACGTATCCGAAAATCAAGCAGAAGGAAGATGACGGGAAACGATGTTTGACGTTCAGGAAGAATTAAAAAAACTCCCAGACCGGCCGGGGGTCTATCTGATGCATGACAAAAATGATACGATCATCTATGTGGGCAAGGCGGTTAACTTGAAAAACCGTGTGCGCCAGTACTTCCGTGCCAGCCATAACGAAGGGGTGCGCAAGGACCAGATGGTAAAGCTGATCGACCGGTTTGAGTATATTATCACAGATTCAGAATTAGAGGCGCTTGTGCTGGAGTGCAATTTAATCAAAGAGCACCGGCCGAAATACAATATCCTGCTGAAAGATGATAAGACTTATCCGTATATAAAAGTGACGCTGGGGGAAACTTACCCCAGGGTCCTTTTTTCGCGTCAGATGAAAAAAGATAAATCTCAGTATTTTGGGCCGTATACAAGCGCCAGCGCAGTAAAAGATACGATCGATTTGATACGGAAACTGTATCAGATACGCTCTTGCAACCGGCAGCTCCCAAGGGATACCGGAAAAGAGCGCCCGTGTTTGAATTACCATATCCACCAGTGCCAGGGGCCGTGCCAGGGGTATGTCAGCCCGGAGGACTACCAGCTGCAAATTAAGAAGGCGCTGGAATTTTTGAATGGGAACTATAAGCCGGTGCTGGAAGAGCTGCAGCAGAAAATGCAGGCGGCGTCGGACGAGATGGATTTTGAAAAAGCGATGGAATACCGTGATTTAATAAACAGTGTGCGCCAGGTATCGGAAAAACAGAAAGTTTCCAGCTCAGACGGAGAGGACAAAGATGTGATCGCGCTCGCAAAGGATGACCGGGACGCTGTGGTGCAAGTCTTTTTTGTCCGGGACGGCAGGCTGATTGGACGGGAACATTTTTACGTGACGATCAATGTAGGCGATACGACCCAGCAAATACTTACTTCCTTTATCAAGCAGTTTTATGCCGGGACACCTTTTATTCCAAAAGAAGTAATGCTGCAGACACAGATAGAAGACGAAGACGTCATCGCCAGGTGGTTGACAAACCGGCGCGGGCAGAAAGTCTATCTGCGCGTGCCGCGCAAAGGGATGAAAGAAAAGTTGGTTGACCTTGCGCAAAAGAACGCAAGGCTCGTACTGAACCAGGACAAAGAACGGCTGAAACGGGAGGAAGGGCGTACGATCGGCGCAATGAAGGAGATCGCGAAGCTGCTGGGCCTGCCGGACATCAGCCGCGTTGAAGCGTACGATATATCAAATACAAACGGCTTTGAAAGCGTAGGCTCTATGATTGTGTATGAGAAAGGGAAACCGTGCCGCAGCGATTACCGGAAGTTTAAACTGCGTACAGTAGCGGGGCCTGACGACTATGCTTCTATGCACGAGGTGTTAACGCGCCGGTTTACCCATGGCATTGAGGAACGCAAAGAGCGCGCGGAAAAAAATCTGGATGATGCCTACGGCAGTTTTACAAAATTTCCAGACCTAATTATGATGGATGGCGGCAGGGGGCAGGTCAATATCGCGTTGCAGGTATTGGATGAGCTGCGTCTGGATATTCCGGTATGCGGCATGGTCAAAGACGATTTCCACCGTACGAGGGGGCTGTATTTTCACAATGTGGAACTACCAATAAACAGGGATTCCGAAGGCTTTAAGCTGGTCACGAGAATTCAGGATGAAGCGCACCGGTTCGCGATCGAATACCACCGTTCTTTGCGCAGCAAGGAGCAGGTGCATTCTGTACTGGACGATATCCCAGGCATCGGGCCAGCAAGGCGCAAGGCGCTGATGCGGCATTTTCTATCTATTGACGCGATCTGTTCGGCCAGCGTGGAGCAGCTATGCGAAGCGGACAGCATGAATGAGAAGGCGGCGTTAGCCGTTTATCAGTATTTTCGGGATAAAGCGCCGCATGGATTGCCGATAAGGGAAGAATAAGAAACCCTATGCGGATTGCCGGCTACTTTTCATGGGGTGGGGATATCCCTTAAAATAATTGATTGTTATCCGGC
>CASUON010000037.1 GCA_949457475.1 uncultured Lachnospiraceae bacterium | reverse complement strand
AGCGAGCCGGCCCGTTAAATATCTTTCGAACGCCCAAGGATCGCCAGCGCGCAAAGCGCGACAAAAACCTGGCTCGCGAGCATGCCGTACAAGTAGGCGCGGATTCCGTGCAGCGGCACAAACAGCCAGATACAGGCGATGCGCACCATGCATCCGCCCAGGTTTAAGGCGAGCGTTACCGCAGGGTAGCCTAATCCGTGCAGGATACTGTTTAATGTGGCGGATAGAAACATAAACGGGCAGA
This sequence comes from uncultured Lachnospiraceae bacterium, assembly GCA_949457475.1. GTDB lineage: Bacteria > Bacillota > Clostridia > Lachnospirales > Lachnospiraceae > Eubacterium_J. Next base: position 17,364 of record CASUON010000037.1, on the reverse strand, counting down.
TAAAGCTGAGCGTGCGGATATACAGCCCGGCAAGCGTATTGGCAAATAAATACTGGCCGATGAAGGAATATGTCAGCAAAAAGAATAGCGTACTGGCGAAGCCGAGTACCAGGCAGGACTCGATCGTGCGGCGAATTGTACGGTGGATGAGCGCCTGGTTTTTTTGCGCCTTAGCCTGGGAAATGGACGGGAGCAGCATGACCGAAATCGAATTTGTCAGTACGGACGGAAAGAGTATCATCGGCATGGCCATCCCCGTTAGTATCCCGAATATGCTTAAAGCGTCTTCGTTGGCATACCCATAAGATTTTAAACAGATCGGGATCAGGATCGCTTCTGCGCTGTTTACCAGGTCGACCAGTACGCGGTTTGCAGTCAGTGGGGCTGCGAATGCAAAGACAGCGCGCATCGATGCGAGCAGGTGGTCTGTGCATTTTGTAAAACGCACGACGGTCAGGGAAAAAAGAGCGCCAGCCAGTTCGCCGCAGACCATGCCCCATACAGCGATTGCGGCATTGATCTCATGCCCCTGTTTTAGGCAAATCTGATAGATTAGGTATACGCTACATACACGGCATATTTGCTCCAGCAGCTGGGAGACGGACGGCACCATCGTCTTTTGCAGCCCGTAGTAGTAGCCGTTGATGCAGCAGTGGACAGCGGCCAGCGGCAGGGAGCAGGTAAGGATGCGAAGCAGCGGCGCGCAGCGCGGTTCATCCAGGATTGCCGATGCGATAAAATCCGAGCCGGCGTAAATGGCCCACGCGCCAAGGAGCGCTAATCCGACGGAGAGGATTAGCCCGGCGTACAGGTATACCTGCGGGCAGCGGTTGCGTCCGACGGCCTCCGCCGTATATTTGGAAATAGCGGTTTGGATACCGGAGCCGCAAAAAGCGATACCGAGTGCGAAAACCGGAAAAATAAGCTGGTAAATGCCCATTCCCTGCGCACCAATTGTATGTGAGAGGAATATCCTATAGAAGAAGCCAATGACCCTGCTTGCCAGTCCGGTAATTGTAAGCAGGGCGGTTCCAAGGAGCAGCGGGTGGCTGGTATATTTTTTTATCAGGGATAAACGAGGCATAAGCAAATCCTTTCGTGCAAAGCGATGCAGCGCCGGATTGGTTGCGGTTTGGCCTTTGGCTTCACGGTAACCCAAATTGGCATATGGCAGCTTTGTTTTTGGAATGTCTTATAAATATATATGAAGGAAAAAAGGAAAGTATGATGAATTTCAAAATTCAGGAGGGGATAGGATGATCTATTTGGACCATGCGGCGACTACGCCAATGGCGGAGCAGGTAGCAGAAAGTATGCAGCCTTTTTATGCAAAAGACTATGCCAATGCGTCTACCGTATATGAATTTGCGGATAAAAGCAGGGAGGCGATCGGGCGGGCGCGCAAAATCGTTGCGGCTTCACTAAATGCGCAGCCGGAAGAAATCTATTTTACATCCGGAGGCAGTGAGTCGGATAACTGGGCGATCAAAGGGACGGCTGAAGCATATAGACAGAAAGGGAAACATATTATTACGACGCAGATCGAGCACCACGCGGTATTAAATACATGCAGATACCTGGAAGGGCAGGGCTATGAAATTACGTACCTGCCGGTAGACGCCCAGGGGTTTGTCCAGCTCCAGCAGCTGGAACAGGCAATCCGCCCGGATACGATTCTGATTTCAATCATGTTTGCCAATAACGAAATCGGGACGATCGAGCCAATTGCGCAAATAGGCAGGATCGCCAGGCGTTACCACGTGCTGTTTCATACGGACGCCGTGCAGGCGTATGCGCAGATACCGATCAATGTAAAGTTTTACCAGGCGGATTTGCTGAGCGCAAGCGGGCATAAGTTTTACGGGCCAAAAGGCACCGGATTTTTGTATATCCGCGACGGGGTAAAAACAGCCTCGTTTATCCATGGGGGCGGCCAAGAGAGGGGAAAGCGCGCCGGGACAGAAAATGTACCGGGGATTGTAGGGCTGGGGACAGCGGCGGGGATTGCCATGCGCGCGATGTCTGAGCGCGTCTACCGTGAGACAAGGCTCCGCGACTGGATGATCCAGGAAATTACGCGCCGTATTCCGGGGGCGTGGCTGAACGGGGACCGCTATGCGCGGCTGCCGAATAATGTGAACTTCAGCTTTGAAGGGATTGAAGGGGAGACGCTCCTGTTATTATTGGATGCAAAAGATATCTGCGCATCGGCGTCGTCGGCGTGTTCCACAGGCTCTGTGGAGCCGTCGCATGTGCTGTCTGCCATTGGCCGGGAAAGCAGCCTGGCGGAGGGCACGCTGCGCATGACGCTTGGGGAGTCCACGACAATGGAAGAAGCGCGCGCAGCAGTAGACGCCGTAGAAGAAAGCGTCAAGCTGCTGCGGGATGTGGCGCAGATGTAAAGTATGGCAAGGAGCGTTAGACCCTCGCCTGTTCGTTTTCCATATCGGCCAGACTGGAAACTGTTGCGTCGTTTGTGGCGCACCAGTTTCCTTGAAAAATCCTGTGTAAGATCTAAAAATGATTTCTAGTTGGTTGCTAAGAGTGAAGCACGTATTACGGAAAGCGTTTTTCAAACACGCTCTAGCCAAAATGCACCATTCATATTATAATAGGACAGGTGAAAATGCAATTGTAAGGGCTTTTGTAGAAACAAAAAAGCTAGTATAACAAATATGTCATAACAAATATGGCATAACAAATATGACATAAACAAATATGACATAACAAATATGTCATAACAAATATGGCATAACAAATATTGCATAACAAATAAGAACTGAAATAAGACCGAAAAAATAAGAAATAAATACAGACCGAAAAAACAGGAGACAATTATTATGACAAAACAAGAATGGAAGGAACTGTTAGCCAAGGGCGTGCTTATTTTGGACGGCGCTACCGGGACAAACCTGCAAGCGGCGGGCATGCCGACGGATGTCTGCCCAGAGCAGTGGATTTTGCAGCACCCGGAGATTATGCAGCGGTTGCAGCGGGAATATATCGAAGCAGGCAGCCGTATCTTATATGCGCCTACGTTTACCGGAAACCGTATCAAGCTGGCGGAATACGGGCTGGAAGGCGACCTGGCCAGGATCAATGCAGAGCTGGTAAGGCTGTCCAAAGAGGCCGCGCAAGGCAGGGCATATGTGGCGGGCGACCTGACCATGACCGGGCGGCAGGTCTATCCGCTGGGCGATCTGCCGTTTGAACAGCTGGTAGATATTTATAAGGAGCAGGCGCGGGCGTTGTATGAGGCGGGCGTGGACTTGTTTGCCGTGGAGACGATGATGAGCCTGCAGGAGGCGCGCGCAGCCGTCCTTGCAGTAAAAGAAACCTGCAGCCTGCCGGTTATGGTGACCCTGACCTTTGAAGTAAGCGGGCGTACGCTGTTTGGGACAGACCCGCAGACCGCGGTTGTAGTGCTCCAAAGCCTGGGCGTAGATGCCGTCGGCTTGAACTGTTCGACTGGCCCGCAGGAAATGGTAGAAATCGTACAGCAGATGTATGCATACGCCAACATCCCGCTTATTGCAAAGCCGAATGCGGGGCTGCCGGAACTGGAAAATGGCGCGACCGTCTACCGTACGTCGCCGGAAGAATTCGCGGCTGCGGGCAAGGAGCTGGTCATGGCCGGCGCGTCGGTGATCGGGGGCTGCTGCGGCACAACGCCGGCGCATATCCGGGCATTGGCGCAGCAGACCATGGGCATGGAGCCGTCTACGGCCTACGGGGAGCGCCGCAGGGCGCTTGCCAGCGAACGGCGTACTGTAGAAATTCGCCTGGACGGCCCATTTCAGGTAATCGGGGAGCGGATCAACCCGACTGGCAAGAAAAAGCTCCAGGCGCAGCTGCGGGAAGGCAGCCTGGAACTGGTGCGCGAGATGGCTAGGGAACAGGAAAAAAATGGCGCCGCAATCTTAGATGTAAATATGGGCGTAAACGGAGTTGATGAAAAGCAGATGATGTTGGAGGCAGTCGCGGAGGTGTCGGCGGCGACAGACTGCCCGCTATGTATAGACACCAGCAGCGTAGAAGTAATGGAGGCCGCGCTACGCGCTTATCCAGGCAGGGCGCTTGTCAATTCGGTATCCCTGGAGGCGGAAAAAATAACGCGTCTGCTGCCGGTTGTGAAAAAATACGGGGCTATGTTTATCCTGCTGCCGCTGTCCGACCAGGGCCTTCCGAAAGACGCGCAGGAGAAACGACGTATCGTGCATACCGTCCTGGAAGAGGCCCTGCGGCTTGGTTTTGCAAAGGAGGATATTATTGTGGATGGGCTGGTGGCGGCCGTAGGGGCGGACCCGAAAGCCGCGCTCGACTGTTTTGATACGATCCATTACTGTAGCGGGACGCTGGGGCTTGCGACTGTCTGCGGGCTGTCCAACATTTCCTTCGGGCTGCCGCAACGGGCATTTGTAAACGCCGCGTTTTTAACCATGGCGATTGCGCACGGGCTTACTATGGCGATTGCCAATCCGTCGCAGGACCTTTTGATGAATGCCGCCGCAGCCGCGGACATGCTGTTAAACAAAGCCGGTAGCGACCGAAGCTATGTGGAACGCATGCAGGCATATAGCAAAAAACAGGAAGAAGAAACGCTAGCAGCCAAAGGCGGATGCCATACGCCGGAAAAACCTGGCAAACCAGCCGAAGGCCATACGGTAGACATGCTTCAACAGCACGCGTTAGAAATAAAAACAGGAGCAGAGAAAAACCAGTTAACGGAAACAGCAGCAGATACCGTCGGTGCATCCCAAGCCGCACAGCTAGAATCCCACGCGATCTACCGCGCCGTCATGCAGGGTGAAAAAGACCAGATATTAAATCTGGCGAAAGAGGAACTTGCGCGCGGCACACGCCCGGAGCGGGTAATCAGCGGATATCTGATCCCGGCGATCAACCAGGTCGGGGAATTGTTTGAACAGCAAAAATATTTTCTGCCACAGCTGATTGCAAGCGCAAACGCAATGAAGACGGCGATCGAATTCTTAGAGCCGCAAATTGAGCGTTCAGGCAGCGAAACAGAAACCGCGACACTCGTCATCGCTACTGTGGAAGGAGACATCCATGATATCGGCAAAAACCTTGTTGTGCTGATGCTGCGCAACTACGGCTACCATGTCATTGACCTTGGCAAAGACGTGCCGGCAAAAACCATCGTATCTGCGGCCATCCAGGAAAAAGCAGCAGTGATCGGGCTGTCCGCTCTCATGACAACCACAATGATGCGCATGCCGCAGGTCGTAGCGTTCGCCAAAGAAATGGGCTACAAAGGGAAAATCATAATTGGCGGAGCTGCAATTACGCCAAGTTTTGCCGAAGAGATCGGGGCAGACGGATATTCGAAAGATGCGGCGGAATGTGTGAAGCTGGTTGGCCGGCTCTTAGAGCGTGTTTGAAAAATCGTTCCTGCCATCTGCACGCCCCACTTTGCGTGATATTTGTGCCAAATTCAGGTTCCATAGCCAGCTAGGGTCTCCCCAGCGCAGCGAGGGCATGCGCCCTTCATTTGGCGCAAATCTCCCATAGTATGCCCCTTAGGGTACAAATTGGGACACACATTTTACGGAAAGTATGTTCTTCCTGATTGAACAACTATGAAATATTAAAAATAATGTACCATAGAAGCGAAACGATGAAAAACAGCCGGATGGCGGATGGGGTTCCCTGCAATTGTGACTCCGGAGAACTTCTCGCTTTTCGTAAGCGAAACAAGTGCGGGGAACTCCATCCGCCATCCGGCGTCCGCCTTCATCCTCTTTTATAAGAGCGTCTCCCACATCTTAATAATATCCTCGCTCGCATCAGTATCAATTTCATTCACCGCGCCGCACAGCTGTGTAAACAATTCTGTCTGGTCCTGCGCGTAGGAAAACAATTTCATCTTTTCTATCACTTCTTCCATCTGGTCCATGTCCAGGTTGTCGAACGCCGTCCGCAGCATAGCAAAGAACTGGCGCAGGTCGTCAGCGGTTGCCTCCGGCTTGGCCGCGCTGGAGGAAGTATCCGCTTCTTTGAAATACGGCTCCAGTACGTTGGCGTATGCTAGGTATTGTTCAATCAAAGACGGCGTATATTTGCAGATCATGTCGGCGTCGCATTCGTTGCCTGCCTGCTCCATGCGCGCCGCGAGGTCGGCCAATTCAATGGCGCCGATTTGGCGGGAGGCGCTTTTTAGGGCGTGTACCTCAATCGTATAGTTTTTCCAGTCTTTTGCCTGCTCCAGTTCGTGGATCAGGTCCGCTTTTTTGCGTATTACGCGGTAATAATCTTTTAATACGTCCCAGAACAGTTTTTCACTGCCCAGTAATTTTAAGGCAGCTTTTGTATCCAGCCCTTCGATGTGGATTTCTTCTTTTTTCTCGTATTTTTTGGATGGCGCGCCCTGCGAAGGGGCAACAGCCTTTATCTTTTCCGCTGGGAGCCATTTGCGCAGCGTCGAGAGGATGACCGGCAGCTCAATCGGCTTTGGTACAAAATCATTCATGCCTTCGGCCAAGAACCGCGCTTTTACGCCGTGTACGGCGTTGGCGGACAGGGCGATGATCGGCGTATCTTTATAATTGGGGTAGAAACGGCGGATAATATGGGTCGCTTCTACACCGTCTACTTCCGGCATCATATGGTCCATAAAAATCAAGTCGTACGTATGGCGGGATACTTTGTCAATGGCCTCTTTTGCGCTGATTGCGGTATCAATCTGCATTTCGAGAGGTTCCAATAGGCCTTCCGCGACGGTAAGGTTTACTTTGTTGTCATCTACGATCAGGATTTGCGCCGTAGGGGCAATATAGTCGAAAACCTTTTCTGTCTGCCCAGACGGGGGGGTTTCTTCAGACAGTTCATGATTAAATATCCTGGCAATGTCCATACAGTAAAGAGGTTTTTTTACAATGTGCACGTTTGCCAAGTCGGTGTGCATAATCGTATTATATTCTACCAATAGGATGGCGGTGATATCCGGGTGCGCTTCGATAAACGCCTTTGCTTTTTTGGAATACATCCCGTGTTCCAAAAACAGGTAGTTCACGTGGTATTTTAAACTCAGCTCCAGCTCGTGGTCGGATTTTAACGGCAGGTAGGAAAAGCTCATTTGTTCTAAATCCATCAGCAGCTGTTTTGCGATATAAGGGTTTCCGATCAACCCCGCGGCGGATACGGATTTTGGGTCTTTTAACGTGACGCTTGGGTTGCGGTTGATAATTTTTTGCGGCAGCGAGACGGAGAAACAGCTGCCTTTGCCAAATTCACTCTCTACATGGATCGTGCCGCCCATATGCGTCAGCAGCTGTTTGGTAATAGCAAGGCCAAGGCCGCTGCCTTCAATATGGCGCACCCGGTTTGTGTTGACTCGTTCAAACGCATCGAACAGTTTGTCAATATCGTTTTTGCGGATGCCAAGGCCAGTGTCTGTAACGGAAATATGCAGCATCAGTTCATTGTGTTCGGTTGGTATAAAGTCAATATTTAAATGGATCTGCCCCTGCTGCGTAAATTTTACGGCGTTATTCGTCAGGTTGAGTATGATCTGGTTTAGCCGCACGTGGTCGCCCAATAAGGTATTCGGCAGTTTGGGGTTTAGATATACGGTAAATTCAATATCTTTATCCCCGATACGGGTTGCGATCGTGTTTGTGATATCATTGATTAAGGAAACCGGCTGGTATTCGATCGGGTGGATGGTGACAGTCCCCGTCTCCACTTTGGAGAAGTCTAGGATGTCGTTAAGGATCGTCAGCAATGTCTGGCCGGCTACTTTAATCTGGTTGACGTATTCGGCGGCATTCGGCGGCAGCGGTTCGCGCATTGCCATTTCGGACATTCCGCTTATGGCGTTCATCGGGGTACGGATTTCATGGCTCATATTGGCAAGAAAGTCCGATTTTGATTGCGTAGCCTGCTCCAGTTCTTCGTTGGAACGCAAGATTTTCAGGCGGTCGGAACCGATTTTTGCAATGATGCTTGTAAGCGTATATAAAAAATCCGAGGCGCTACGTATCTGTTCTATCGAAAATATAGGGAGTTTACGTAGTGCAGCAAGGTATTGCCTGGGTTCAACGTTTATTTCGTGCGCTATTTCAAACGCCCTTTTTTCATCTGGGGCTTCGTTTAGAATCTGCCCGCCTACAAGGCAGCCAAGCATTTCATTTTCGATTGTGATTGGGGCGGCAAAATCAATCAGGCCGGCATGGCACTGGTAAAAAATAGCGCAGTCTTGGTCTTTTGCCATACGGGCGCCCTGTTCGTTGCAGCGCAGGCATCTGGCGCGCCCGATTTTGGATTTGTTGATCAGGCGGCAGAGGTCGCTCGTATTACAATAAGAAGTAATGGGCATGCCGTTTGGGTCTGTGATATGCGCTGCCATACTAGACATTTCACAAAACGCTTTTTCTATTGGAATCAGTGTATCTGCATCAATTAAATCAATGAGAGAGAGTATATTTTTCATAATATATACCGCCTTATTCTTTTTGTTCCCAGGTGTTCAGCAGGGATTCACAGCTGTCTACGTCTAGTTCGTCTACGGCTTCTTTGAGCTGTTCAAAGAGGTCTAGCTGCCAGCCGTCAAACTGGTAGCGGTCCAATTCCGCAACTACTTGTTCCATTTTATCCATATCCAGTTCGCTGATGGCATTGCGTAGCGACTGGAAGGAGCTGTGCAGCGCTTCGTTGGAAATGACTTCTTTTGGCTGGCTGGAGGCTGTTTCATCTGTAAAATATGGGGCTAATATCTGGTCGTAATACAAATACATATCAAGCATCGGTCCGGTAGCCTTGTGGATTTTTTCTGCGTCGCTGGCGTTTCCGGCAGCTTCTAGGTCGGCGGCCAGCGCGGACAGCTCCATGGCGCCAATCTGTTTGGAGGCGCTTTTTAGCGCGTGGACTTCGATCGTATAGTTTTTCCAGTCTTCTTCTTGTTCCAGCCGTCGGATGGTTTCCGCTTTTTTGCGTATCGTATGGTAGTAATCTTTTAACGCTGCCCAGAACAGTTTTTCGCTGCGCAGCATTTTTAATGCGGCACGGGTGTCAAGGCCCTCAATCGCAATATCAGGCACCGGTACGGATACTTCCGTAGGAAGAGAGGGCTTATTGTGGATTTTTTGTATTTTGTCTTTTGGCAGCCACCGGCTCAGCTTGGAAATCAGCATCCGCAGTTCGAACGGTTTTGCCACGCAGTCGTCAAGCCCTTCATTTAAAAACATCATTTGCATTTCGGTAGAAGCGTTCGCGGTAAACGCAATAATCGGCACGTGCGCGTACTGTGAATAAAAACGGCGAATGATATGGGTTGTATGTATGCCGTTTAACCCCGGCATCTGGTGATCCATAAAGATCAGGTCGTAGTTCTTCTCGGAGATCATGTCGATGGCCTCCTTGCCGCCGTGCGCGGTATCGGTCTGCATCTTCAGCGGCCTTAACAGCCCTTCTGCAATCGTTAGGTTGATCGTATTATCGTCTACGATTAGGATGTGTGCGTCCGGTGCGATAAATTCATAGTCTTCGTCTGTTAAATTATAATAATTGGTTTCTAGGTTTTCACGGTTAAAAATCATGCTCAGGTTGAGCGAGTAAATTGGCTTTTGCGCCACAATTAGGTTCGGCAGTTTTTCATCATAGGATTTTGAGAACCCGACAATTAATACAGCTGTGATCTCCGGATGCTCTTGTACAAATGTTTTTACAAATCCTGTGAACAGCACATATTCAATGAACAGGAAATCTACGGGCTGGTCGCAGATATGGTTAAGGTCTTTTTCAGATTTTAGCGGCGTGTAATGCACGCCAAAGCGTTCGATATCCCGGCAAAGCTGTTCCTGGAAGACGGGGTCGTCGATCAGGCCCACCGTAGCGGTCGGGGTCGGGGTTTTTAATGCGATGCTCGGCCTGCCCCGGGTAATCCTCTGGGGGAGCTTAAACGTAAATGTCGTGCCTTTCCCGTATTCGCTCTCCACGTCGATAAAGCCCATCATCAAATGGAGCAGCCGCTGGCTGATCGCCAGGCCAAGGCCCGTGCCTTCCAAGTTTCGGTTGCGCTTGCTGTCTACTTGCTGGAATGACTGGAACAGTTTATCCATATCGGATTTTTTGACGCCAATCCCGGTATCGCGGATAATCGTTTCTAAAATGATCTCGTCTTCGGTTTTCCAGATGGGGTGTATCTTGATAAAAATATAGCCTTTTTTTGTAAATTTTACGGCATTGTCCGCTAGGTTTAACAGGATTTGGCGGATATGCAAAATATCGCCCAGCATTTCGTACGGGATATCTGGAGAAACGTCCATAATCAGCTGGACGTCTTTGTTGCTGCTGTTAATGTGTGACATCACAATGTTTGTAACGTCGTTGATTAACGACATCGGCTCGTATTCCGCCATATTAATTTCCATTTTTCCGGATTCAATTTTGGAAAAATCTAAAATGTCGTTAATAATTGCCAACAAGTTTTTTCCGGAGTTTCGGATTTGAGTAATGTAGTCGTTTGCGGCAGGCGTGAGCTCTTCGCGTAGCGCCATTTCCGCCATGCCGATAATCGCGTTCATCGGCGTGCGGATTTCATGGCTCATATTGGCGAGAAAATCTGATTTCAGGTTTGTGGAACGCTTGATTTTGGCATTTTCCTGCAGGATAAGGTAATTGTGATAGGCAATGCTGGAAAGCGCATTGGCGATCGTATGTAAAAATACGGCGTTCTGCTTGATCTTGTCATGGGAGAGCACGGGCAGATCGTGGCAGGCCTTTAGGTATTGCGCAGGGTCGAGCCCGATTTCTTCTGCGAGCTGCAGGATTGCCTGGTCGTCCGGCATCCGGTCTAAAAACTGCCCTCCGTGGAAACAGCCGATCAGCTGGTTGCCTACCAGTATCGGGGCGGCAAAGGCGACTAGTCCGGCATGGCAGCGGTAGGTAGCGGTGGTGCCCTGCTTAAAAGCCAGCTGTGTGCCAATGATATCATATTTTTGGCACCGGTCGCAGCCGATTTCCGTAGTGCGGGTATAGTCCGAGCAAAATGAGGACAGCCTGGAGCCGACGGTAAGGCAGTTGCTGTCCGCGTCTGTAATAAAGGCGGCGACACCGGTCATTTTCGAAAAGGAATCCTGCATATCCTGCAATATGCTCAGGTCGATTAAATCGGTGATGTATAAAGTTTCTTCCATATAAAATAGCCCTCCATATGACTATCCGCGACTTATCCGATGGCCTTTTCAATTGCCTGGACCAGTTTATCGCGTTCAATCGGTTTTAGCAGATATCCTTGCGGTCTTAGGGCAAGTACCTGGCGGATTTTTTGGGCGTCGTTGATACCGGTTAGGAAAATGACAGGCAGCTGCCTGGTAGCCGGGTTCGCGCGCAGTTTTTCTAGGACAGCGGGGCCGTTTTCTTCCGGCATTTCATAGTCTAGCAAAATCAGGTTTGTAGATTTGGTTTCCAGGAATTTCCTAGCGACTTTGCCATTGATCGCGGTCGCAATGTCATAATCGTTGTCCAGGTAGCGTTTGATTAGTTTCAACATACGGAAATCATCGTCTACGACCAGGATATGTTTGCGTACATGCGCTTCTGTGGAAGGCACAGATGGTATGGCAGATATCGGAGGCAGGGCGGATGCCGACGGCAGGGCCGATGCTGACGGGAGCGGGGAGGACAGCATTGGGTCTAGCTCATCATAGATGGAACGGTGGTCGCCTACGTCCGGAAGTACGCTTTGTATGGCTGCCGGCGGCTCCGGTTCGTTGATATCGATCGGGCCCAGTTTTTGTTCCAGATAATTCACGAGTTTTCCTCGAATCTGCGCAGTCGATATTGGACGGACTAGTTCAAAATCCGCGGTATCTACGGACAGCCTGCGGAATTCGTCGCAATCTTCTTGTGTCGCGATAATCACAAAAGGGCATCGGCTTGGAAATTTATCTTTTTTGATGGTGACCATCTGCGTCATAATATCGCGTGTCTCATTCGTCATACAGTAGACAAATACATTTGGCTGAAAATATTTTAAATGGCATATAATGTCATCAAAACGGTTTGATGTATTCTGGCATTCGAAGTAGTCGTTCAACTGCAGGAAAAAGTCATTAATGATTGATTGGTTGTTTCCCATTAATAATGCCTTATATTTCATAAAAAACCTCCTGTGATCAAATGTTTTATTCCTGTTTTTGGACTGCATTGTGAAAATAACGGCAGGCAGCATACGGTAGCTGCTATTTTTACAACGCAATATTAGTACCCCTTATTATAACATTATATGGGTATTTTGCATAACACTTTTTCGCCCCGGAGACAAAATTCGGATCAACTTGGATAAAAAATCGTAGAAAGATCAGAATAAAATCGCAGAAAGATCAGAAAGGAAAATGCTTTCTATCAAAAAGAAACGTAAAAAAGTAATGTAAAAAAGTAACGTACCAACGGGCGGGAAAATATGGTATACTTTTTTGAAATGTGAAATATGAAGGAGGGACTTTTTATGGATACAACAAAAAAATTAGGGTTCGGGCTGATGCGCCTGCCGCTTTTAGAGCCGCAAGACAAAGCGAAGATTGATTACGAGGCGTTTAGCCGGATGGCTGACCGGTATATAGAGGCCGGATTTTGCTACTTCGATACGGCGGTACCTTACCATGGCAACGGCAATAGCGAGGTTGCGTTCCGGGAATGCGTGGCAAAGCGCTATCCAAGGGAAGCCTATACGATTACCGATAAATTGTCTTTTTTTATTGTACAAAAGGCGGAAGAGCTTGAGGGTTTCTTTGCCGGCCAGCTGGAACGCTGCGGCGTGGATTATTTTGATTATTACCTGCTCCATGCGATGAAGAAAGAATATTTGGAATTGGCGGAACGCATCGACGCGTTTGCGTTTGTAGCGCAGAAAAAAGCGGAAGGGAAGATCCGCCATGTCGGGTTTTCTTTCCATGATACGGCGGATGTCCTGGAAAGCATTTTAACCGCGCACCCGGAAATGGAATATGTCCAGCTCCAGCTCAATTATATGGACTGGGAGGACGCGGACGTCCAGGCGCGTAAATGCTATGAAGTATGCGTCCGGCACAACAAGCCGGTCATTGTTATGGAACCTGTAAAAGGCGGCCTTTTGGCCAGCGTTCCGACAGAAGCAAAGCAGCTGCTGGACGAAGCAGGCGCGGGCCGGTCGGCTGCTTCTTGGGCCATCCGTTATGCAGCTTCGCTGGAACATGTGGTAATGGTCTTATCCGGGATGAGCAACGAAGGGCAGATGGAAGACAACCTCGCCTTTATGCAGGACTTCCAGCCGCTGACGGAAGATGAACGGCGCATGATGCTAGATATCGCAAAGATTATCCGCGCAAAAGAGCGCGTAGCCTGTACCGGATGCCGCTACTGCGTAGACAGCTGCCCGAAAAAAATCGCAATCCCGGATTATTTTAAACTGTTAAATGAAAACAGCAAGTATGGGGAGCAGCGCTTGTCCGGCTCTAGAGCTTCTTACGCGCGCTATACGGGGGAGCTTGGAATGGGGAAAGCGTCGGACTGCATTAAATGCAAACAATGCGAGCAGCATTGCCCGCAGCACCTTGCGGTGACGCAATATCTAGAAGACGTGGCGCGGGAACTAGAGCGTGTTTGAAAAATGCTTGCAGGTGGACGATATGCACAAGAAACTTCCCATAGAAATTGACAATTTTGAAAAACGCTGAATTCATCCATCTGGGATGGATTCTCCACATTTACTATTTGCAATCGATGGCATTTTATGGTATAGTTGCTATTGCGATTTAAACTTTTAAAGTGTAAATCCAAAAAATACGTAGGAGGAGATAAAAATCAATGATGAAACTATTACTATTGGTCATCTATTTTGCAGTTTTAATAGGGATCGGGCTGTATTGCCGCAAGCATGCGACAGACGTGAACGGGTTTGTGCTCGGCGGGCGTTCCGTCGGGCCGTGGCTTACGGCCTTTGCCTATGGGACTTCTTATTTTTCGGCTGTCGTATTTGTAGGCTATGCCGGGCAGTTTGGGTGGAAATATGGCGTGGCCGCTACCTGGGCGGGGATCGGAAACGCGGTCATTGGCTCGCTGCTTGCCTGGGTCGTTTTGGGCAGGCGGACGCGTATTATGACGCAGCATCTAGATTCGGCGACTATGCCGCAGTTTTTTGGGGAGCGCTTTGGCAGCCGTGCGCTGAAGGTCGGGGCGTCTTCTATAATATTTATTTTTCTGATCCCCTATACGGCGTCTTTGTACAATGGCCTTTCCAGGCTGTTTGGGATGGCATTCCATATGGATTATTCGGTATGCATTATTTTGATGGCGGTACTTACGGCTGTTTATGTAATTGCCGGAGGCTATATGGCGACCGCGATCAATGACTTTATCCAGGGGATTATTATGCTGGGCGGCATCAGTACGGTTATTTTTGCGGTATTAAAAAGCAAAGGCGGATTTATGGCGGCGTTGGACGGCCTGGCAAGGGTTGCAGACGAGTCGGTCGCCGATACGCCCGGGATATTCGCTTCTTTCTTTGGGCCAAACCCGTTAGACCTGTTGTTTGTCGTACTGCTGACTTCCTTGGGTACCTGGGGTCTGCCGCAGATGGTACAGAAGTTTTATGCGATCAAAAATGAGGAATCGATCAAAAAAGGGACGATTATTTCAACGCTGTTCGCCCTGGTAGTCGCGGGCGGCAGTTACTTTCTCGGCGGCTTTGGCAGGCTGTTTTCCGACCAGGTTGACGTAGCGGCAGATGGATACGATTCCATTATCCCGACGATGCTCTCCGGGCTGTCGCCGCTTTTAATTTCCATGGTTGTGATACTCGTGCTGTCCGCGTCGATGTCTACGCTGTCCTCCCTAGTTATCGCGTCAAGCTCTACGCTGACCATCGATTTTTTAAAGGAGCTGGTCTGGACAAAAATGGATGAAAAAAAACAGGTGCTTTGCATGCGCGTCCTGATCGTAGTATTTATCGCAATTTCTTCCATCCTTGCGCTGATCCAGTATAAGAGCGCGGTTACTTTTATCGCGCAGCTGATGGGGGTATCGTGGGGCGCGCTGGCAGGTTCTTTCCTGGCGCCGTTTTTGTATGCGCTGTACTCGAAGAAGGTGACAAAGGCGTCGTGCTGGGTATGCTTTCTCTTTAGTTCGGTGCTGATGACGGCAAATATTTTTTTCCGCCCGTCATTTCCACAGATTATGCAGTCGCCGATTAACTGCGGTGTGTTCGCCATGCTGGCAGGGCTTTTGATTGTCCCGGCCGTCAGCTTGTTTACGGCGAAGCCGGACCATAAGCTTGTAGAAGACGCTTTTGCATGTTATGAAAAGCGGACGGAAGTGTCGCGCAAGACGTCGTTGGGAAAATAAGGATGTAAAAAGCCGTAGGCGGAATGCCTGCGGCTTTTGGCATATTCCTAATAGGAATGAATCATATAAAATCTATGGTAAAATATATGACAGAATAACATATTTCAGGTATAATAGACATTTGAAAGAAGGTGGCAAAATGGATACAGCGGCAGCAAACCGTATAGCATCCCATACAATGGAAGATATTTACAATCTGCCGGACGGCGTGCGTGCGGAGCTGATGGATGGAAAAATTTATTTGATGTCAGCGCCGGACCGAATGCATCAACATCTGGTTATGAGCCTGTCTTATGTTATCAAAGACTATATTGTGCAAAAGGATGGGGGCTGCGAGGTATACCCGTCTCCATTCGCGGTTTTTTTACAGGCGGACAAAGAACTGTATGAATTGGAAGAAAAGCGATAGATCATAAGAATAACAGATCATAGAAACAGGAGGGCCGAAGGAATGCCAGGATACTTAATTAAAGATACTACGCAAAAAGAACGCGAGCAGATCGTATCGGACGCGCTTGGGAATATTTCCGCATCTTGTGACGGGTGTATGCCCGGGCTGGCGGAAATGTACCAGGAATACATTGACGGGAAAAAGGAAATCCGTGAGATCAATATGGAATTCCAGGCAAGGTATATTTCCGGCGAAGACGGGCCAAGTTATGGAAATGCGGGCTGTAACGGAATAGCCTAAAAGAGGAATGGCCGAAAAGAGGAATAAAACCGGAAAAGAAAACAGAAGTGGAACACCAGAAAAAAAGGCGCGGGCTAACGCTGCGCTATAAATAAAAAAGATACATAAGATCAAGAAAGGAGATTTTTATTATGGGACTAATCAAAGCCGGGGCCGGCGCATTGGGAGGAACGCTTGCAGACCAATGGAAAGAGTTTTTTTACTGCGATGCGATGGAAAAAGACGTTATGGTGACAAAGGGCAGGAAACGTACAAGTTCCCGTTCGTCGAATAAAAGAGGGAATGATAATATTATATCAAACGGCAGCGGGATCGCGGTGGCCGACGGCCAGTGCATGCTTATCGTAGAACAGGGGAAAGTGGTAGAGGTGTGCGCGGAGCCTGGCGAATTTCAATACGACAGCTCCAGCGAACCGAGTATTTTTACAGGCGGGCTTGGAAAAGGCATCATCGAGACGTTCCAGACGGTTGGCAGGCGCTTTGCCTATGGCGGGGATACCGGCAAAGACCAGCGCGTGTATTATTTGAATACAAAGGAGCTGGTGGACAATAAGTTCGGGACGCCAAACCCGATCCCTTTCCGTGTGGTAGACGCTAAAATCGGCCTGGATGTAGACGTTTCTATCCGCTGTTCTGGTACTTATTCGTATAGAATTACAGACCCGCTGCTGTTTTATACAAATGTCTGCGGCAATGTAGAGCAAGATTATACACGCGAGGAATTAGACGGGCAGCTGAAAGCCGAATTTATCAGCGCTTTGCAGCCCGCGTTTGGCAGGCTTTCGGATATGCAAATGCGCCCGAACCAGATTGTCTCCCATACGGCAGAACTGGAACAGGCAATGAACGCCGCCCTTTCGGCAAAGTGGGGAAAGCTGCGGGGGCTGCAAGTAGTCAGTATTGCGCTTGGCTCCGTCACTCTGCCGGAAGAAGATGCGGAGATGATTAAACAGCTTCAGCGCACGGCGGTTTTGCAAAACCCGAATATGGCGGGGGCTACGTTAGCGGGCGCGCAGGCGGACGCAATGAAAGCGGCGGCGTCTAATCCTGCGGGGGCTGTGAACGGTTTTGTAGGCATGGGCATGGCGATGCAGGCAGGCGGCGCGAACGCGCAGAGCTTGTTCGCGATGGGGCAGCAGGCAGGCCCGCAAAGCCAGCCGCAAGGAGCCGGCGCATGGAAGTGCGCATGCGGGGCGACGGCGACGGGGAAGTACTGCCCGGAATGCGGAGCCGCGAGGCCGTCTGGAGACAATGCATGGAAGTGTGCATGCGGGGCGATGGCGACAGGGAAGTACTGCCCGGAATGCGGAGCCGCGAAGCCGTCGGGGGAC
>CASUON010000036.1 GCA_949457475.1 uncultured Lachnospiraceae bacterium | reverse complement strand
ACTTTGCGGCGACGGAAATACAGACGATCTTAAGCATGCTCTCAATATTGGACAACCCGCTGCAAGATATCCCGCTGGCCGCGGTGCTCGCATCCCCAATCGGCGGTTTTGACGGCAGCGAGCTGGCGCAGGTGCGGGCGGAAAGCAAAGAGCATTTTTATTTTTTGGCGCTGGAAGAATACGCGCAGTCTGGGCCTGTAGGCGTGCTGCGGGAAAAATGCGCCCTGTTTTTGCAGATGTATGAAAAGCTGCGCAGCCGTACCGCCTATACGCCTATCCATTCGCTGATCCAGATGATTTTGCAGGAAACCGGATACGCTTCTTATATCCAGGCGATGCCGGGGGGCGCGCAGCGCAGGGCAAATATGGATATGCTGCTGGAAAAGGCGATCGCGTATGAAAAGACCAGTTATAAAGGGCTATTCCATTTTGTGCGATATATCGAGAAGCTGAAAAAGTACGAAGTTGACTTTGGCGAAGCGGATTTGACGAGCGAAAACGAAGATGTCGTACGGATTATGAGCATCCATAAAAGCAAAGGCCTGGAATTTCCAGTAGTGTTTGTCTGCGGCATAACAAAGCAGTTCAACCGCCAGGATACGCGCAGCAGGATGATCCTGCATCCGGATTATGGCGTCGGCCTGGATTTGGTTGACGCGGAGCGCAGGGTGCGCAAACCTGGCATGATAAAAAAAGTACTGGCAAATCAGATTGGGATAGACAACCAGGGCGAAGAGCTGCGCGTGCTGTATGTGGCGCTGACCCGCGCAAAAGAAAAGCTGATCCTGACCGGGGCGGTTAAAGAAGAGCCTGCGAATGCGGAAGCCAGCATGCAGTCAGTGGGTGTGCCCATGGACTTTTTTTCCAGGTACCGTGCCTTAAGCTATCTGGACTGGGTATATCCGTGCGCCCTGTGTTCCGACGGGGTGTTTCATGTACAGGTATACGGGGCCCGCGCATTGGAGACGCAAGAGGCCGTTGACGCGGCGCTATCCAGGATCAGCCTGTCCCAGATGAGCGGATTTTACAAGTCCGCGGACGATGCGCTCTATGAACAGGTAGACCGGAAGTTGTCCTGGCATTATCCATATGAGGGCGATACGGTGCTAAAGACGAAAATTTCCGTATCGGAACTAAAGCGCCGGGCTATGGAATACAACGAAGTGGACGGGATAACAGACGAAGACATGACGCAGCAGATGTTTACGGAGGAGCCGGAGCCAATCGTCCCCGCGTTCCTGCGTTCAGAAGCAGAACCTGTCAGCCAGGGCGCCTTGCGGGGCAGCGCGGTGCACAAGGTTATGGAAGAAGTCGATTTTGTACAAAGCTATGGGAGCAAAGACCGCACAGCGGATCTGCGCAGGCAGGTTGCGCGTATGCTGGAGGAAGGGCATATTACGCCGCAGATGAAGCAGCTTGTAAACCCGCGTATGGTTGGCCACTTTTTGGACAGCCCGATCGCGGCGCGTATGGCGCAGGCGCAGCGGCAGGGGGATTTGTACCGCGAACAGCCGTTTGTTATGGGCATCGAGGCGTCCAGGCTCTATGAAGGGGCCAGCGGGGAGCTGGTGCTGATCCAGGGGATTGTGGACGTATACTGGCTGGAGGAAGATGAAATTATTATTTTGGACTACAAGACAGACGCGGTAAACGACGCGGGGCAGCTTGTAAAACGCTACAAATCTCAGCTGGAGCTGTATGCGCAGGCGCTTGAAAAAGCGACCGGGAAACGTGTAAAAGAAAAAATGATGTATTCGTTCCGCTTGCAGGAGGCAGTGTTAGTGTAAACAGCTATGGGTGTTTGAGACGCACGCAAAGTATGCCAATGGAAAAGCCTTTATTAGCATGTAGCATGTAGCATGGCGCATAATACAGGAACGGAACAAGAGCAAAGGTGCGCAAGAAGTCAATGGAAAGGCGAGTATCAGTATGGCTTATGACACAGGAACGGAATAAGAGCAAAGGTGCGCAAGTATGTCAATGGAAAGGCGCTGATCAGCATGTTCTATGATACAGGAATGGATCAAGCGCAGGAAACGGGAAAGAAGGGGGAGGGGAAAACCATGAGGATTGTCCTGGCATCGGCATCGCCAAGGAGGAAGGAGCTTTTAAGCAGGCTGGTTGCGGATTTTGAAGTTATCCCTGCAGTTGGAGAAGAGAACTGTACGGGAAAAGGGCCGCGGGAATTGGTACAGGAGCTAGCGGGACGCAAAGCGCTGGAAGTTTCGAGGCGGATAGCGTCCGCGCAGGAAACGGCAGCAGAACGCCAGTTGCTGGAAACGACCAGGTGGATAGCGTCCGCGCAGGAAACGGAAGAATACCTGGTAATTGGCGCAGATACGGTTGTGGCGTACCAAGGAAACATTTTAGGGAAACCACGCAACGAAAAACATGCGGAAGAAATGCTGCGTATGCTGGCAGGAAACAGCCACGAGGTCTACACCGGGGTAGCCGTGCATGGCTATGCGGGCGGAAAACCGGTGGGGGCAGCGTTTGCGGAGCGCACCGACGTCACGTTCCATCCAATGGAGCCGCACGAAATCCAATGGTATATTAAAACCGGGGAACCGATGGACAAAGCGGGCGGCTATGGGATACAGGGGGCTGGCGCACGGTTTGTCGCGCGGATGGAAGGCGACTATTATAATGTCGTCGGCCTGCCAATCGCAGGGCTGTATCAAATTTTAAAACAAATTTGTCCGGATACCATTGCCATTTAGGTACTTTTCTACTATGATAAAGGAGGAATATATGGTTGCATACAGATACAGTAAAAGGAGTGGCAAAAGATGAATCAGTTTGACGAAGTATGCTTGGATTATTTTTTAAAACACCAAAGCCGGCTGTTCCGGGAAGAAGTGGCTACTACGCCGGAAGAAGCGGAGGAATTTCTGGAAGACTGCATGGCGGTCATTTGTGAAAGCCTTCAGGAAGTGAAAGATTATCTGGACGAAAACGGTGCGGACGTTATGGATATGAGTTTAAAGGAAATCGAAGAAGCCAGCGAGGTATTTACACTTCCGGACGGGAGGTATCTAGTTGTCGAAGTTTGACCGCTGAGGTTTCATAATGAAAAAAACCTAATGAAAAAGACCTAATGAAAAAGACCTAATGAAAAAGACCTAATGAAAAAAACCTAATGAAAAAGACCTAATGAAAAAGACCTAATGAAAAAAACCTAATGAAAAAGACCTAATGAAAAAGACCTAATGAAAAAGATAAGATGATGAATGATCTGTTGGGCTTTTGATATTAGGGTTTTGATATTGAAGTTTTGATAAGAATGTTTTGATACTGATGTTTTGATATTGAGGTTAGATTGTATGAAAAGAAAAAGATGTGCCGCTTTATGTTGTTTGGTCGCCATGCTGGCGGCGAATGCGGGATGCAGCAAGACGGATGCCATCCATGTGCCGCAGATTGCTGCGAAACAGGTGCTCAAAGTGGATAATGAGGCTTATACGCTGCCGCAGGCAAAAGTGTACCTGCTAAATTACCAGAATCTGTACGGGTCTGTTGCCGGCGCGGATTTGTGGCAGTATGGAAACCAGGACGGCAGCCTGGAGGCATATGTTAAAAATCTGACGATTTCACAAATGACCAAAATATTAAGTATGGATTCCCTAGCAAAAAGCCGTGGGATTGTTTTGGAAGAGGCTGAGCTCGCAAACACGTATAAGGCCGCGAAAGAATATTTCGCGTCTTTAAACGAACAGGAGCTGGAATATTTGCAGGCGGATGAAACCGATATACAGAAATTATATGAAGATTATGCTTTGGCACAAAAGCTTTATATATCTTTAACTGCTGATATTAACAGCGAGGTAAGTGATGATGAGGCGCGCATCATGAATGCGATGCAGATCGTAGTCGCTGATAGTAAGACTGCAAAGGAAGTCAAAAAGGCGTTGGCGGGCGGCGGGGATTTTGCGACGCTTGCGAATTCCTATAATGAAGCCGATGAAGTTACGATCCAGTTTGGCAGGGGGGAGCTGCCGGAAAAGGTGGAAAAAGCTGCTTTTGCCCTTGGCAACGGGGAAACAACGGACTATATAAAAACGAAAAATGGATATTATTTTATATATTGTGTTAATAAATTTAATGAAGAATTAACGGATGCCAATAAATTAAAAATTGTCAAAAAAAGGGAAAAAGCAGCTTTCGGGGACGTGTATGACGCTTATATTAAAACAATATCTAAAAAAATGTACCAGAAGGTGTGGGACGACGTTGTCGTAGAGCATTCAGAAGGGATTGCGTCAGATCGTTTTTTTGAGGTATACCAGATGTATTGTGGTGGTTCTTTATAAACTTAGGAATCAATATTCTGTAATTATAATATAAAACGGCCAGGCAGGGGTAAGCGTACCTGTCTGGCTGTTTTTGTCCTGCTAGAGCGTGCCCGAAAAATGACTTTTCAAACACGCTCCAGCCTGGTTTTTGAAAACAAAAACATTAGGCGGCCCAAAGCATACTTTTGCAAATCCAAAAACTCCGGCGGGGACACGGCTTGGCCATACTTTAAAACTTCCATGTTTCCACTATGCCCGCTAATATAGATATCTGAAGAGGTAAAGCCGTTTTTTATATAAAATTTGCGCCTGGCAATCCGCTGTTTCCAGTTTGCGGCGTTATCGTCAAGCCTTTCAATCAGAAGGACAATTGTTTGATCGCAAAAACGTTTGCATACTTCCTGTATAATTTTGCCTCCGGTGCCCCGGCTGCGGATTTTTCCGGAAACCGCAAGATAATCTACCATAACCAGTCTGCCGTAGGGGATTACCATGACAAACCCCTGCAATACCCCGTCTTCTGTAGCTGTCAATAACTGGGCTTTTCCCTTCTTTACAGAATGCTTGATCGCAAAAAAAGGTTTCCGTTCGGCCTTTGGAAATGCTTCTAGGTAAATCTCCCGGATTTCGCCCCACTGTCTTGGATGTGCGTATAAAATTTCCATATGTCTGCTCCTTTTTACTTGTCCGTTTCTTTGTATAGTGGTATGATAAATGATACAGTAACTGTAAAGTCAAGGGGTTTTTCTATGAAAAATAAAAAATATTTGTACACAACTGGGCAATTTGCAAAACTTCATGGAATTAACAAGCGTACGCTGCATTATTACGATGAAATCGGGCTGTTTTCCCCCGCGTTGAAAGAAGAAAATGGGTACCGCTATTATACTTGCTTTCAAACGGTGCAGCTGGAGCTGATTTTGACGCTACGCAAAATTGGCCTGTCAATCGAAGAAATTATCCGCTACCAGCAGAGCCCTTGCGGCGGCTCTTTTGAAGGGCTGATTGCTGAAAAGAAGCGTTTGATCGATCAATCGGTCCAAGAGCTGTTGCATACAAAAGATTTTCTGGAGCATAAGTCAGACAAATTGGCTATGAGCATGGCGGCGGAGCATGGAAAAATAGAGTTGGTTACGTTGCCCGAACAGCGAATTTTGTTAAGCGGCCCGATTACCGGAGCATATGATGATGATGATTTTGCGGTTGCCGGGGAATTTTCCATGCGGCTGAAATCGGTATTCGGACTTTACGACAATTTCGGAAGCCGGATTTCCATAGAGCAGGTATTAAATGCGAATTACCATAACTACGAATGCTTTTTTGCCTATGGAAGGGAGGATATCGAGGTTTATGACGCGGTATTGCCTGGCGGCCCTTACCTGAGGGCGTTTTGTGTGGGCGGCTGGGAGAAGCTGGCGGAGGTATACTGCATCTTATGCAAGTTTGCACAAAGCCGTGGCATGGAATTGTTTGGGTACGCCTATGAGGAAGGCCTAAATGAAATGTCCCTTCAAAACCGGGAGGACTACATTACGATGGTTACGGTTGGATATAAAAAATAAGGCGAAAGGCTTATTTTCCAAAAAGATACAAAAATGTTTTTCACCTAAGGTTATCAGACCGCTGAAAACAGACGATAATGAAAATGTGGACGGAAAATCATTATAGAAAGGCGGTGCTTGTATGGTAGAAAAGGTTGCTGGAAAGATTAGTGGAAACAGTTCCTATGATTATCCAAATCAAAAAGACGGAAGAAAAACCCCTGCAATACAGGCATATGAAAATACGCCAGGAAAAAGGGAGGCTGCGAAGAAGAAAAACGCGGGTGCAGCCGCCTCCGGCGGGGGCTTTCGCGAAGCCGCACAGGAGCAAAAGGGCGTAATCCTAGACCTGTCGCCGAAAGGGAAACGAAAAACGGATAAGGCGCAAAACACGTCGTTTATCGATTCGTTGCGTAAAATGGTTGCCCCTGTGATTGAATGGCTGAAAGATTTCTGGGGATCGCAGGATAACGCCGCAGGTGAACAAGCGCAGCAGGCCGCAGATGAAACCGGCGCCAATGGGACGGTCGGCATGGCTGGCATCATCGGAATGGACGGTACGGCTGCGGACAGCGGTTTGCCAGGTGAGCTGCCGCCGCTGGATGAGGTAAATGAAATCCCAGACTATGAATTTATGCTGGAGGATGCTATAAAGTCCCGTGATTTGCAGAAAATGGAGCAGCTGCTTACGAAAAACGGCGACCGCCGCCCGGCGCGCCATTCGGATCTGCTGACTTACTATGACCGCAGGGGCAAGCTTGTGGAAATGGATGATACGGCAAAACACCGCGTGCTATTTGGGGATAAAAATATAATGAAATTATAATTTTTTGTTAAACGCCCGCGTTTCCAATTGTAGAAAACGGAAACGCGGGTGTTTATTATATTTGGGCGTGGTATTATCTGTAGGATTATACTTGGATTATATTCATGATTTAATTATAAATATGATACGGCTATAAGTACAATATAAATATATTTTTGTTTTAATTATGTTTCATCTTCTACATGGGCCGTAGTGTGGTCGCCTTTTTTGGCCTGTTCGATTGCAGCGGCAGTCAGGAGGGCGAAATGGCCGCCGGAAGAAGTTGCCCCAGTCAGGGTATCCACTTTGGCAATGTCTCGTTTTTTTATTAGGCTGGCTGTGTAATAGCGCGTATATTCGTTTGGATAAGTGCCGGCTACTTGCAGCATGTTTCCCATATACGCATTGTCCCAGGCTTTAATATAGCCGTTCAGGTCTTTGGCGTTGAATTCGGCGGATACGATGCTGTTGTTTTTTACCATAATACAGACGTATTCTTTCCAGCCGTGGGAATAGTCCGACATCTCCGCGGTGTAAAAACCGTCTTTCATTTTTTCTTGGGAACCGCATCCGCTGGCAAAGAGCATGGTGGATAAAATTAATATGCAGATATATTTTTTCATATAAGTCCTCCGTTCATAGGCGTAGATATAGTTTGCGCATCGTCCGTTTCGCGGATGCGCACGCGGGCTACGTAGTCTCTAAGGCTTTCTGCCTGCGCGAGGGATTCCGCCGCCATTTTGTCATTTTCGCCAGCGATTTTGTGCAGGGCGGCAAGGCGCTCGTTTGCGCAGGATACGGCGTCGGTCTGTTTTTGCACAGTGTCGTACAATTTGACGGAAATCGTACGGTATTGGTCGGTCAGCTGTGCGATTTCCTGGAAGGTCTGGGCTGTCTGGTCTGCCGTCTGCAGGCCGGCCTTGATTGTTTCTGCGGAGCGCGAGATGAGTTCCGCAGTTTCATGGAGCGCGTCTTCGGTCTGGTGCGACAGGTTTCCGATTTCTGATGCGACGACGGCAAAGCCGCGCCCTGCTGCGCCGACGCGGGATGCTTCGACGTTGGCGTTTAGGGACAAAAGGTTCGTCTGGCGCGAGATCGATTCGATCATCAGGCTGATCTTGGATATTTCATCAACCGAGGCATGGATTTGCGACATGGCATCTAGCATTTTTTGCATATAGCTGTTTCCCAAAGCCGTTTTTTCGCCTGCCAGTTTGGCGCATTCTTCCATTTGGTGTACGTGGCTTTTGTTCTGTTCGATCGAAGAAGTAATTGCCGACATGTCCTCTTCCATGCTGTGGAGCAGTACGGACTGCTCCTTTGCGCCGTCTAAAAGCTGGCTCGCGCAGCCGGACACTTTGACGGACGAATGGTTCATTTGCAGCATCGTATGGTTTAGGGCGTCGGTAATAAGGCTTAGGGCGTCCCGGATGGAAGAAAAATCCCCGCGGAAATTGTCCGGGATATCGACCGTATAATCGCCGTATGCAAGCGTACTTAGGCAGGAGTCAATTTCTTGTATGTATGAGTTTAAACTTGATACCGTTTTGGAAAGCGCGTTTGTCAATATGCCGGTTTCGTCGTTGCTTTCGGATAAGAAGACCTGTTCCGTCAGGTTTCCGTCGGACAATGCCTGCAGGCGGCTGGTGGCAGCTGAGAGCGGATTGGATATTTTCTGCGAAACAGGCACGATCACTGCGGCTGCAGCTACTAAGAGCACAAGCGAGAGCAATATGGACAGCAGCGTAGATAAATATACGGTTTTCATAAAATCAAGGCTTGGCGCATGCACCAAAAGCGCCCAATTTGTGCCTGAAACCGGGGAATACCCTACGTATTGCAGCTTGGAATCCAACCGCATGATCGCGGAGCCTGTCTGGAAACCGGTCATGTCGTCAAAATGCCTGCTATTGGAAGACGAGCCATACAAATCGTAGATATTGCGTTTTTCTATAATTGCAGTAAAGTCTCGGTCGCCAATGATATCGCCGTTTTCATTTAAAATGTAGGCGCTGCCGGAATCGCCGAGCACCAGCTGGCTTAATACGTCGTTAATAAGGTCGTATTTGTAGCTCCCGACCAAGTAGCCGTAGACGGCGCCTTGTCGCGTCAACGGGGCCGCTACGCACAGCTGCAAAAGGTCATTTTCGTAATACGGTTCTGAGATTACTATATTTTCAGATTGCCCAAGGCTGGCGTAGTAGGAGGTATCCGCGATCGAATCCGGGGCGCTTGCGCCGTATAATTTATCCCCAGAAAGGCTATAGGCCGCAAGCCAGACAAATTCAAAATTTTGTTTGATGCTGTCGATACGCGCCTGCTTTTTCATGGCCGCCGTTTCTTCTACAAAAGTCTTTTCCGTTGAGAAATGATACATCCGTTCAGTCAGAAGGTGCAGTTTGGAACTTAAGTTTTGGGCCGCGATACGCGCTGTGACTTGCATATCATCCAATAAGACGGTATGGGTGGAGCGGATGCTGCCGATAGACATGACCGTGGTAATTAAGATTGTAACAAGGATTGCTACGGACATGACATACAAAATTATTTTTTGTTTTAAATTTCG
Source organism: uncultured Lachnospiraceae bacterium (assembly GCA_949457475.1). Classification (GTDB taxonomy): domain Bacteria; phylum Bacillota; class Clostridia; order Lachnospirales; family Lachnospiraceae; genus Eubacterium_J. Next base: position 8,456 of record CASUON010000036.1, on the reverse strand, counting down.
GTGTTTTTTCATGGCGGTTTGGGACCCCTTTCCATATTTCTTAGTAATAAGAACATTTTACAAATATGCTCTAATACTTTATCATAGCAAAAAAAATGTTAAGATACAATTGCTAGATCACCGAAAAAGAATGGACATTTTTGTGCAATTTTTATAAAAATGGCAGTTTGACGGATTTTTTTTTGTTTGAAGTAAAATATTTATTGCATCAAATGGCATAAAGTAATAGAATAGATACATAAAAAAATACCACAGGAGGTTAAAGTAATGAAGAGTTTTAATTATGTAATCACAGATGAACAGGGTGTACATGCAAGGCCGGCAGGGATTCTTGTGAAAGAAGCAAAACAGTATTCTTCAAAAGCGACTATGAGCGCAAACGGAAAGAACGCAGACCTGACAAAATTGATGGCGATTATGAGCATGGGAATCAAAAAAGGCACAGAAGTAACAGTTTCTGTAGAGGGCGACGACGAAGATACTGCAGCAGCTGCATTGGAAAAATTCTTCCAGGAAAATTTATAATTGTCCAAGGATAAACAAGGAGAAAAAAGATAAAAGCATGCTGCATCAGATGATAGGGTATTGTATTCTGCTGCAGCAGCTTTGTATGTAGCAAAAGTATGAAAAAGATTTTGTCATACCTGTAAACAGGCAGGTGGCTAGGAAACATTTGACCTGGATGGTCCAGGATAGATACGGGATTATAGGACTTAGATAAAAACATGGGAAAAGCGTTATTTTTCGATATCGATGGTACATTGGTAAATTTTCAAGGGCGTATGCCGGATTCGGCGAAAGCTGCGTTGCGCCAGGCGCAGGCATGCGGGCATAAGGCTGTATTGTGCAGCGGCAGGTCGAAATGCCAGATTTATCCATGGCTGCTGGACTTAAATTTTGACGGGCTTATCTGCGGGACAGGCGCTTATGTGGAATATGGGGGCGAAGTTATTTACGAGCACCATATGGAACAAGAGGCGCTGGAAAACGCGAAGGCAGTATTGGAGCAGGCGCAAGCGTGTTATTGCGCGCAGACGAAAAACGGGATCGTAGCGACAGCGGATGGGAAAGAACGCATGATCCGCCGGTTTCGCGCGATGGGCTTTAATGAAACTATGATCGACCAGGTCTGGAAAGATGCGCAGGTAGACGAACACTTGGAACAGCGTGGGGATATAGAAAAGCTGCTGTTCCATGAATCACGTATGTCAGTACCTATGATCCGGGAACGGCTGGATGCGTATTGCGATATTACAGAGTCCAGCTTAGAGCAGCCGGTGCCCGACGCCGGGGAAATTACGGGCAAAGGGATTAATAAAGCGTTAGGCATACGCAAGTATATCGCGTATGCGGGGATTGAGAGAACGGATACGATTGCATTTGGCGACGGGCCAAATGATTTTGATATGTTGGAGTTTGCCGGAGTGGGGGTTGCGATGGGCAATGGCGTTTTGGCGTTAAAAGAGCGTGCGGATTACATAACAAGCGGTATAGACGACGACGGTATTGCGCGCGCCTTGCAGACCTTTGGCTTACTTTCTTGAATTGAAAAGTGGAAGAGAAAATGAAGTGGAAACAAGTGATTGAGTAAAATGGAAATGGAGAAATAGGAAATGAAAAAATTTACGGGAAAGTCCGTCTATAAAGGAATAGCAATGGGGCCGCTTTCTGTATTGAAAAAGACTGACGACCAGGTAAAGCGTTCCAAAATAGAAGATGCAGAAGCCGAGATTACAAGGGTATCCGAAGCGATCAAGGCGTCGCAGGCACAGCTTCAGAAATTATATGACAAAGCGTTAAAGGAAGTCGGCGAAGCGAACGCCGCGATTTTTGAAGTGCATCAGATGATGTTAGAAGACGACGACTACTTAGACGCGATCCATAATATGATCCGCACAGAAATGGTAAACGGTGAATACGCGGTTGCGATTACCGGCGACAATTTTTCCGAAATGTTTGCCAATATGGACGACGAATATATGAAAGCCCGCTCAGCGGATGTAAAAGATATTTCCAACCGCCTGATACGTAACCTGTGCGGCAATGCCGATACGGATATGGGTTCGGATGAACCGTCGATTATCGTTGCCGATGACTTGTCCCCAAGCGAAACCGTACAGATGGATAAGTCCAAGATATTGGCGTTTGTAACCGTGCATGGCTCTACGAATTCCCATACGGCAATTTTGGCGCGTATGATGAATATCCCTGCGCTGATTGGTGTGCCGATGAACTTAGACGAATTAAGCAATGGGATGCTCGCAGTCGTAGACGGGTTCCAGTCGGAAGTTATCTTTGAGCCGGATGAACAGCTCCAAGAAGAGACGTCAAAACGCATCAAGGAAGAACGCGAGAAACTGGAACTGCTGCAGAACTTAAAAGGGCAGGAAAACCGCACACTGGATGGCAAGACGGTAAATATTTACGCCAATATCGGAAGCGTCGGCGACGTCGGCTATGTATTAGAAAACGATGCCGGAGGCATCGGGCTGTTCCGTAGCGAGTTCCTTTACCTTGGACGGGACGATTTCCCTTCCGAAGAAGAGCAGTACCAGGCATACCGCCAGGTGCTTCAGAATATGGCGGGCAAAAAAGTAATTATCCGTACGCTGGATATCGGCGCGGATAAGCAAGTTGATTATTTTAACCTGGGCAAGGAAGACAATCCGGCCATGGGCTACCGCGCCATCCGTATCTGTTTAACGCAGACCGACATTTTCAAGACGCAGCTTCGTGCGCTGCTTCGTGCGTCTGCATCTGGAAACTTGGCGATTATGTATCCGATGATTACTTCGGTAGAAGAAGTAAAGCGGATTTATGAGATCGTAGATGAAGTGCGCGCGGAATTGGACGAGGCGCAGGTTGCCTACCAGATGCCAGAGCAGGGGATTATGATTGAGACGCCAGCCGCCGTTATGGTCAGCGATGAGCTTGCACAGCTTGTAGACTTTTTCAGTATCGGGACGAACGACCTGACGCAGTATACACTGGCGATCGACCGTCAGAATGAAAAATTAGACGCGTTTTATAAACCGCACCATAAAGCGATTTTGCGCATGATTAAAATGGTTGTGGATTCCGCGCATGCAGCCGGCAAATGGGCGGGCATCTGTGGGGAATTAGGCGCCGACTTGGAGCTGACCAAAGAATTTTTGCAGATGGGCGTTGACGAGCTCTCCGTAGCGCCGTCTATGGTATTGCGGGTACGGCAGCGCGTACGTGAAATGAAAGTATTTGAATAATATTTTTTGTAATACCGGGTAAAATAGCAAAGGGTCAATAGGTATACCAGATAGGCATATCGGATGTAAAGGTCCGGTATGCTTATTTTCTGATTCGGGGAAAAGCAAAATAAAGCAATTATAAAATGTAAAATGAAAAAGCAAAGTAAAAGATCAAAATAAAAGATCATAAAAGAACAAAATAAATTAAGAAAAGAGAATCCTATGACAATACTTACCATTTTTTTTCAAGTGCTCGCGCTGCTGCTTATGATCCTAGCCGGATGGTATGTTACGAAAACAGGCATGATGGACGGGCATACAAACAGCCAGATGTCAAATATGATCGTGCGCGTATTTAACCCGATGCTCATTGTCGCAAACGCGGTGAATGCAGTAGGGCAGATTTCCCTGCGCACGATGGGGCTGGTCGGCATGATCGCGGTCTTTATGTTTCTCGTATTTATTTTATCCGGTATGGTTCTAAGCCCGTTTTTCCACGAGGAAGGGCAGCAGCGGAAAATGTACCAGATGATGTTTGTTTTTTCAAATCTGGGGTTTATTGGCATTCCAGTAGTATCCGGCATTCTTGGGCCTGCCTATGTGATCTATGTGACGGAATTTATGCTTGTATATAATTTTGTTTTTTATACGTATGGGATTTCCTTAATGGAAGGGTCGTTTACGTTTTCCTCTTTAAAAGGGATGATAAATCCGGGTACAATTTTTAGTATCGTTGCTATGCTGGTCATTATCTTGGAAATCCAGGTGCCAGGTTTTATAAAAACAACCGTAACGTACCTGGGGAATGTGACGTCGCCGATGGCGCTGATCGCGGTAGGGTTTACGCTGGCGAATTCCAGCCTAAAGAGCATTTTCGGGCAGCCGCGGCTGTATATTCTAGCGGCGGTGAAGCTTTTGTTAATCCCGCTCGCGCTGCTGCCTCTGTTACGGATGGTTACGGCGGATGTTTCCTTGATCCAGGTGTGTATGATTATGTTTGGTATGCCGATTGGCAATATGCCGTTAATTCTGGCAACCCAAAAAGGGATTGACAGTTCTACTTGCAGCGCCGCTATTATTTTAACTACGATACTCTGTGTATTTACCGTGCCGGTATTGCTTGCGATTTCATTAGCCGTCGTCGTATAAAAATGTACATTTAACAGTAGAAAGAAAAAAAGGAATGGGTTATAATATGAATACAGTTTTAACAATAGCTGGAAGCGACTGCAGCGGCGGTGCAGGTATTCAGGCGGATATCAAGACGATCCTGGCGCACGGCGCCTATGCAATGAGTGTGGTTACCGCGCTGACTGCCCAAAATACGCTTGGCGTCTCCGGCATCCTGGAAACAGACGCTACGTTTATTAAAGCGCAGCTGGACGCTGTTTTTTCTGACATACCGCCGCAGGCGGTAAAAATCGGCATGCTTTGTACGGAGTCAGCAGTATCCGTTGTCAGGGACGCGTTGCGCAAATATAATGCGAAAAATATTGTAATCGACCCGGTTTTATGCTCGTCGAGCGGCACCCGGCTGATGGACAGCAAGGCATTTCAGCGGGCAAAAGAAGAACTGTACCCGCTCGCTACGCTTTTGACGCCGAATATCCCGGAAATAGGGGTACTTTCCGGCATCCCGGTCAAAGACGCCGGTTCGATGGTACGTGCCGCACAGATTATATCCCAGCAGTTTGGATGCGCGGTACTATGTAAAGGCGGGCACTTAGAAGGCGCCGCGGACGACCTGCTGCATGGCCATGGGCTGTGCTGCTGGTTTCGCGGGAAACATATCGACAATCCGAATACGCACGGTACAGGCTGTACGCTTTCTTCCGCGATCGCATGCAACCTGGCGGACGGGATGGAACTGCCAAAGGCCGTAGGGAACGCGAAAAAATACCTGACATGCCTGTTAAAGGACATCATGGACCTGGGCCACGGAAACGGGCCGCTAAACCATGGCGCACAGCTGGCATGGACGGAGTGAAGCAGATGCCGGGCGTGCCAAAAGAACAGACCTGGACGGAGTGGAAGCGGATGCCGGGCGTGCCAAGACAGGAAAGCCTCGGACGGAGTGAAAACTGCGCTAAAGGATGCAGTGTACGCTGGATAAACTGTTGTTAAAACATAGTTTAATGAAAATGATTTGAAAAACAGGAGCATGGAAAGGCCAAAGCAAAGCCTAGAAAGAAAGGGAGAGATCATGACAAAAACGAAAATCATCTGTACATTAGGGCCGGCGACAGACAAGGAAGGGGTTTTGGACAAGCTTGTACAAGAAGGTATGAATGTCGCGCGGTTTAATTTCTCGCACGGGACATATGACGAGCATAAGCGCCGCTTAAACGAACTGAAGCAGGCGCGGGAAAAACACCATCAGCCGGTGGCTGCGCTGTTAGATACCAAAGGGCCGGAAATCCGCGTAAAATCATTTGCTGCTGGAAAAGTGGAGCTAAAGCCGGGGCAGACATTCCGCTTATGCGTCGGCGACGTAGAAGGCAATGAAAACCAGGTATCGATTACCTGCAAGGAACTGCATCAAGACGTTTCTGCCGGGACGCGCATCCTGTTAGACGACGGTTTGATTGAAATGAAAGTGGAGGCGGTAGAAGGGGAAGATATTGTCTGCCGCGTCGTTAACGGCGGCTTTGTTTCCAATAATAAGGGCGTCAACGTGCCGGGCGTGTGCTTGTCGCTTCCATATTTAAGTGAAAAAGATAAGCAGGACATTTTGTTTGGCATTGAGCAGGATTTTGATTTTATCGCCGCGTCTTTCGTACGCCGTGTCGACGATGTACGCCAGATTCGGGAATTGTTAAATGCGAACGGGGGTTCCCGTATCGAAATTATAGCGAAAATTGAAAACGGGGAAGGCGTAGACAATATTGACGCGATCATAGAAGCAGCAGACGGCATTATGGTTGCCCGCGGCGATATGGGCGTGGAGATTCCAGGGGAAGAAGTGCCTGTGATCCAAAAGATGATTATTAAAAAAGTCTATGAGGCAGGCAAGAAGGTCATTACCGCGACACAGATGCTAGATTCAATGATGAAAAACCCAAGGCCGACAAGGGCTGAGACGACGGACGTAGCGAACGCGATCTACGATGGGACGACTGCGATTATGCTTTCCGGCGAGACCGCTGCGGGCAGTTATCCGGTAGAAGCGCTCCAGACGATGGTGCGCATTGCAAAACGTGCGGAACAAGATATTGACTACCGGAAACGTTTCTTTAACTACAACCGTTCGGCAAATCCAAATGTTACAGACGCAATCTGCCACGCAACTTGTACGACGGCGCATGACCTGGACGCCAGCGCAATTGTAACGGTTACAAAATCCGGGCTGTCCGCGCGCATGATTTCCAGATACCGCCCAAGCTGCCAGATCGTCGGCGGCACGACAGATGAAAAGGTGTGCAGGCAGCTGAATATGGCATGGGCTGTCCGGCCGTTTTTAATAAAAGAAGCAAAAGACGTATTCGAGCTGTTTGAATCTGCGATCTGTACCGCAAAAGACGCGGGCTATTTAAAGAAAGGCGAATTAGTTGTTATTACCGCAGGCGTTCCGCTGGGAGTGGCCGGAAATACAAATATGATTAAAGTAGAATCCGTTGAATAAGGCTTATAGCCTGTTTTTATCACCGTCTCATATATTCTGCATACAATAAATTGGAGGTGCAGATATATGGGACGGTTTCTTATTTTAGGCAAGGAAGAGCGTCAGAAGTATTTATTCCAGATGCTATGCGACCGGGGGCAGACAGTGACATACTGCGATTCCTGGCTGGACGGCGGCTATGACGCGGTACTGCTGCCAGTAGCGAAAACAGCGGCTTATTTTCAGCAGATTGCAGACCGGCTGCAGGCGGGGGAGTACGTATTCGGATGTAATTTTCCGGCGGAGCTTGCGGAATATAAACGCAAACAGGGCATTTTTTTTATCGATTACATGAAAGAAGAAGGGGCTGCCTATGAAAACGCGGTGGCCACCGCGGAAGGGGCGATCGTAGAAGCGATGCTGGCGGGCAAAGAAGTGCTGTTTGGGCAAAAAACGCTCGTCATAGGCTACGGAAGGTGCGGGCAGATACTTGCGCGCCGGCTGCAGGCGCTTGGCGCGCAGGTAGCCATATTGGAAAAAGACCAGGAAAAACGCGGGATGGGGCAGGCGTATGGGTATAACATCCACCGTCCGGCTGGGTATGGCGCCTATGCTTATATATTCAATACGGCGCCGCAGCGGGTGCTGGGCGCAGACCAGCTGGCGCAGGTACGCCAGGACGTCGTAATTATTGATCTGGCGTCGCAGCCGGGCGGCGTAGATTATAATTATTGCCGTCAGAATAATATAAATGCCAGGCTGTGCGGCGGCATGCCGGCAAAATACGCACCAAAATCCGCCGCGGCGTTGTTGATGAAAATTATTGAGTCTAATCTGAAAGAGGTGATGTCCTATGACGCAGGATAAGCAGTTGACCGTTGGCCTTGCCATAACAGGTTCTTTTTGTACGTTCGCCAAGGTGAAGGAAATGGCGCAGGAGTTAAAAAATCGGCATATGCGGATTATCCCGATCTATTCGCTGCGCGTACAGGATACGGATACCCGCTTTGGCACGGCGGAGCAGTTTTGCAAAGATATGGAGCAGATTACCGGGGAAGAGGGGATATTTACCATTCCGCAGGCGGAGCCGATCGGGCCGTCGGGCTATCTAGACGCCCTGCTTATCGCGCCGTGTACTGGCAATACGCTGGCAAAATTATGCGCCGGCATTACCGATTCCCCGGTCCTTATGGCGGCAAAGGCGCACCTGCGCAATGAAAAGCCGCTGGTGATTTCGATTTCTACAAACGACGCGCTTGGCATGAATTTTAAAAACATCGGTATGCTGATGAATATGAAAAATATCTACTTTGTGCCTTTTGGGCAGGACAATTATAAAAAGAAAACAAATTCAATGATCGCGCATACGGAGCTAGCGGGCGATACGCTTATGGAGGCGTTAAACGGCAGACAGATACAGCCGGTAATTATGGGGCCGCTGAAAGTATAATCCGTTCCGCCAGGGCTATGCAGGCGTATCTGCGCAGTGCAAGCGCAAGCCAAAACGGGCGCGTGTTGTGGCAAGCCAAAGCGGGCGCGCCTGCGAAGTGTCAAATGTAAGCCCGTGATGAATTGGGTGGCAAGCCAAAGCGGGCGCGCCTGCGAAGTGTCAAATGTAAGCCCGTGATGAA
>CASUON010000035.1 GCA_949457475.1 uncultured Lachnospiraceae bacterium | reverse complement strand
CTTAGCATCCTGCCGACAAAACAGGATTTTCGGGCACGGACGCCCGAAAAAAGGGCTTGCGCCATGGATGGCGGTCAAGCCCTGGTCCGTCCGGTATGGATACTTTTACGCAGGATGCTTAGAATTTCTTACATCCCGAAGCTGGAACATCCGAGAGGGCTTGCGGCCTGGTTCCTGCGTCCGGGTAGCACAGTACGTAGTAAGCGCGGCAATCCCTTTGAAAAAATATTATTCGCCCTTTCTTCCAGAGCGTATTTGAAATTCCCTGTTTCTATTTTTATTTTTCAAACACGCTCTAAAATACGATAGTCTCAGCCAATACTTCCTTCTCCATACGGTGCAGCATTTCAATACAATTTGGTATGAATTTCCCTACGGCAGTCTCCTCGGACATCTGTACGCCATAGACGCCGGATTTGTAGATTTCATAGAGCGCCTCGACTTCCCCGATCGTAGGGATTGGCTTCGTCTCCATATTTTTTAAAACCTGCGTCGCCAAAAATACTTTTACGTCAAAAAACAGCGCTTTATCAATAATATACTTTTGAAACCGCGGTATCTTTTCTACGCCGATATCGGTAGACAGATCCCCACGGTCTACCAATATGTACTTTGTCAGCGGCAAAATCTCATTGATCTGGTATACGGCGTCCAGTGTCTCTATCTTTGTAATCAGGTCTGTTTTGCCCCTGATTAAGGAGCGCACTTCTTTGACATTTTCCGGTTTGCGGACAAATGACAGCCCGACGAACGCCAACGCCCATTTGTTCGCCACTTCGACTAACTGGCGGTCTTTTTCGAACAAAAACGGAATCTCATCGTGAATCCCCCGGACATGCACGCCCTTGTTGTCGATCAGTACGCCCTCCGACTTTGATAAAAAGACAATCTTATCCTGGTCTGCGGATACGGTCTCAAATTCAAACACGCTGTCATTCGCCCAGGCGGTCATTCCTGGTTTTAAATACCGGTAAAATTCCTTAAAATTAAAGCATTCGCTTGGAATTTCAAATGTCTTCCCTTTTTCAACTCGGATGCCCCCGTCTGGCAGATCTTTGGTCCTTACTTTATTTCCCGGCAAATCCATTAAAATATCCGCATCCGGCACCTGTTCACGGATTTTTTGAATATACTGCTCAATATCTGAAATACTCCCGTGGGCTCCATTGATCCTGTAAATATTGCGCTCGTCGTGGATATCCGTCAAAGGCACCTCGTTAAGTAACGCCGGGCCTACGGTTAAAATAAAACGCTTCATGATTCTATACTCCTTTCTCCTATGCGTGATGATAGTCTGTATGGAACTGGTCTTCCATCTGTTTTGCTTCTTCTTTCGTCAATTTCATAAATATTTGCGCGTCTTTCTTCTGCTGGTATCTAAGCCAATACCCGGCAATCAGCGAGGAAAGCATCGTAGTTAGAATCAGCACCGTAAAAAATTCAATATTGATAATTCCATACGAATACGCTACTGTCGCAAGCACAATCCCAGGGCCGCCCCTTGCGTTCATCGTTACTGCAAAATTCAGCTTCGTACGCCTGTTCAAATCCGTCAGCTGCAACATGACAAGCGTCCCGGCTGCCTCCAGTCCAAATGCCAGCACAAAAAACAGGCAAAACCTAAGGATAGAAAAATTGTGCAGCAGATTCAACTGTATACCGACCAGGGCAAAATAGATTGGGATAAAAAAGGAAAACGCAAAATTACCCAGCGATTCCATTCTGGATTTTGTTTCCACATCCACACCTACGACCGCTTTTACTACATACCCGACTAAAAACGCGGCGTACATAATATTAATGCCTACCATATATAACCCTGCGCATACAAGCAGCAGCACGACAAAACTTGCCGAATAAAAATCGATCGGTTTAAATTGTTTCTTCCATACATGCGCGTACATGGATACCATTTTGACTACTGCAAACAGCCCCAAGGTAATTGCGACAACAAACACCATATCCAAAAGCTTCAATTCGCCCTTCGTAACAATACGCGTCGCCGCGTTCAGCAGAATCCACAAGCATAAGTCCTGGAACGTCGATACGGTCAATACGGTATCTGAAAATTTCGTATTCATAATACCCATATCAAAAAATATCTTTGATATTACCGGGATAGAGGTAATCGCAACCCCGATGACAAATACCAACCCAAAGGCAATGGAACTGTTCCCTTCCCCGATAAACGCTTTTTGGAAAACGGATACAAACGGCACCGCGCATAACATTGGCAAAAACGTTGCGCCGACAAATACGCAGCTTATTACTTTTCCATTCCTTTTATCAATTTCCAGCTTCGTATTGTAGCCGGATAAAAACATCAGAAAGATCAGCCCCAGCTGGTAAAAGATATTCAGTACTTTTCCTTCCTGTTCATAAGACAAAAAGATGCTGCCAACAAAATCCGGGAACAGGAAATACAAACAGCTCCCTCCAAGAAAGATGCCGCCAAGTATTTCCCCTACTACCCTTGGCGCCTTCATTTTTTCAAACAGCGTGCCAAACAGATACGCGCTTGCCAAGAGCAGCGCCAATGCGGTCAGTGTCGCAATCACTTCTTGTTCTGATAATGTAACTAACGTCATTTGAGATCATTCCTCCTTTTTTCCGAACCCTTATCCCTACTGAGACACTCGTATAAATTCCTGTGCCCATGCATATTTTCGCATCCAGATTTTATTCACAATTTAAGCGAACAATAAATTAGATGCATTGGATTGATATATTAAGTATATTTTTAAAATCAGTTTCAGGCAATAGGTTCAGGCGACGTTTCGTTACGGTCTAAGAAAAATGATAATTATTACATTTGGCTTTTGCCTTAGAAAACAGGAATTTTTTCCTAAAACAGGGGCGTGCCGAACACACGCCCCTGTATCACGCCCTTAGTAATATTCTTAAGTCTTCATTAAATACTTATATAGTGCTTATCAGATATTTATGAATCGCTTAGCAGTTCCTTTTTAATCGCTTAACTAATTCTTTTAATTGCTTAGCTAATTCTTTTTAATTGTTTATCTAATTCTTTTTAATTATTTATCTAATTCTTTTTAATTGCTTAGCTAAAGCTTATTTAATGCCTATTTAATTCCTGCTCTGTATAATCTTGTAAATTCTGGAAATGCTCAGGTTATATTTCTTGGCCAGGTCTGAGACTTCATAATTTCCACTGTAAAAATCTTCCCGCAGCCTCATATTCCGCCCGGATTTATCCTGCCACTCATAGTTTTCCGGAAAATATACGGTACTGCCTGCCAGCGCGTCTAAAACAGTTTTGTATGTTTCCTCGCCGACCAGGCCTTTCAGCTTCTCCAACGCTTCTTTAGAATTCATGGAATACGTACCCCTCTATTTTAAACACGCGCGATCTTACATGCCGTTTTCATCTCTGCTGGCGCCATGCGTATATGCCATGCGCAATTATTATCATAATTTATTTAATAAATACTTCCCCGCACCCGAGTATGGCGTCAAATATTTCCTTGCGCATCATAATTTCATTTGGGATATGCCCGTCGCTGATATATTTGCGTATAATCGTCCCGCTGATCTCAATCCGGTTTGTCGCATAATGCCCGCACGTATGGTCGGTAACAACCTGTTTGCATTTCGTACAATAATAAGGCTCTCTGGTCAGCAGCAGCTGGATGCCCAAGTCATGCTCCGACGACAGCCTGCGCGCCAGGTCATGGGCGTCATACGCCCCGTAATAGCCCCCGACGCCCGCATGGTCGCGCCCAATAATAAAATGCGTACAGCCCAGGTTGCGCCTGATCACGGCATGAAAGACCGCTTCCCTTGGCCCCGCATAGCGCATCTGCGTTTTCAGCCCTGCCATATGCACCCTGCCGGCCGGGTAAAATTCCCGGATCATCTGCTCATAGGCTGCAATTACCGCCTCCTGCGTAAAATCCCCGGTTTTCTTCCATCCGACGATCGGATTGATAAACAGCCCGTCGCACAGCTCCAGGCCCAGGCGCTGGATATGCTCGTGCGCCTTGTGAATTGGGTTGCGCGTCTGAAATCCTACGATCGTCTTCCATCCATTATTTTTAAAAACCTGTTTTAATTCTTCCGGCTTTAAAGCGTCCTTTAACAAATCTGTTTTCAGCAGCTTCGTTTTGCCGCCGATACGAAACGGGCTTCTGTTTTTTTCCTTCCATACGCCAGGGTGCGCTTCTTCCAGCGTACAAAAAACCTGCTCGATATCCCGCTCTTGCATCTGGTATCTGCTCTCCGCCTGAATCTGCGCCACACATTCCCCCTGGAACATCAAATCAAGCGTCTGGCCGCCTGTGGCAGAATCATATATCTGCTTTGGCACATCTAACGTAACGGGGATGGTAAACACCTGCCCATCCGCCATCGTGTAGCGGTCTACGACCGACCGGAAATCCGTTTCACGCATAAAGCCGTCCAGCGGCTTTAACAGCCCGGTTTCAATATTAATAATATCCTGCAATGTCTCTTCGTTAATTTCTACCTGTAAATTCATAGCCCCTGTCTCCCGCAGATACTGTATGCTCTTTTCCTTCAGATAATCTTCCCTGTTTTTGATCGTCTACGTAACGATTCCAATAACCTTTCGTTTGCAGCTCATATCCTATCCGCTATGTTTAAATTCCACCTTTGGTTTGCAGATAATCCAGCACTGCCTGGTAAGTCTGCTCCACAGTCATCCGGTCTACTTCCAGTACAAGGTCCGGCGCCTGCGGCTCGTCAAAAGACGCGTCGATTCCCACAATCTCGGTTTTGCCCATATTTTCCTGGTAGACGCCTTTGACGTCGTTTTTCATGCTGATCTGGATATCTTTTTTCAGATATATTTCGTTATATCCTGCGATTTTCTTTCTGGCCAGCTGCCTAAGGTGTTCTAACGGGCTTATATTGCAGATGATCCCGATAATATCGTTTCTATCAAGCAGATAGGCCCCAAGGATAATACGTTTTACATTTGCCTCCCGGTCTGCGTCCGAATAGCCGAGATCCCGGTCGAACAAATCGCGCACTTCGTCGCCGTCCAGCAGATAGCACGCCCTCCCCTGGCTTTTAAAATATGTTTCCAGTTTTTTTCCGATCGTCGTCTTGCCGGCCCCGGAAATGCCCATTAACCAAATTACCATCGTCTGTTCTCCTAAATCTGTTTCAAATCATTTTGCTGATATAATCCATAAAACCCGTTTTATCTATCTATTGGGCCAGCTGAATAACTATTCCTAATCGTAGCCCATCTTATGTGTCGGTTTTTCTACCTATTTTTTTGTTGTTAAATTGTCGTACAGCTGCCTGGAATATTTAAATTTTTCGTATTTATAAATATCAATAAATTCATCCCCGCACAATTCGCGCAATTCCTGTATGCGGTCTTGATACTGCGGGCAGTCAATTTCATTTTCCTGGGAATCGCGGCTGCTGAAATAATACTCTTTGCCGTATGCGTATTTGAAGTATTTGTCAGCCAGCGTGACGATCCCACGGCACTGGTACATTTCGTCACGGCTCATTTTTCCGGTTAATACAGCATTTATAATCCGGTCGCTGTACGCATCCAGGTTTTGAATGATGGCATAATCATCCGTCAGGCTGTCCCAATCGTTGTCATTGTTTACAATCTTTTCCACTAAATCGGAAAAACGAATAAGGCTAAAGAGTCCATCTACAGACCCGCTAGGTATCTCTTTCCCATTTATAGACAGCATAACATGCGTTTTATTTTCACTCATAGGCGAATGGTCAATCCGCCCATGGTCGCTCATATAAATCTGCAGCGCGTCTTCATAAAACGTTTCATAAAATTCCAACTGGTCATTCATATATTTTCCAGAAATTTCCGCCTGTTTTTTGCATGTTTCCTGCCGCCAGTCGGTTGTCGTATCCCCAAATTTTATAAACGTATCCCCTTCCCCACAAATAAACGGCGGGTGCGTCTCTCGAAAGGAATGTATCAATATGCACATCGGCGTATGGCTCTGGCATAAAATATTTAACGCATTCCACTGGTGCTGTATACTGCCAGAACATTTATTATCGTAATACAACACGGGAGCCGCTACCGATTGGCCGAACAATTTCGCAAACTTAGGCATCCCGCAATATCCGAACATATAGCCATTCGCTTTTAGGAAGGACAGCATTTTCACCTGGTCCATAGACAGGTTTTCACGCAAAAACAGCTTTCCTTCAATTGGATATTCTCCAAACAGGATTGTCCTTGTCATTTCTGTTGTCCATGGCATAACGGTATACGCGTTTTCAAACCGCATCCCTTCGTCTACTTTTTTCTGCAAAAAAGGAAACTTCGGTATATCGTAATAAGACAACGCATCTACCCAGTTTATAATAATATCTTTCTGGCTTCTGTTTTTAATATATCCTTTTATCTCTTGTAGTAAAGATGTAAGATCCTGTTTTAACTTTTCATAACGGGAATAATCCGGATATTGATTTTCAACGTATAGGTCAATGTAATGGAACGTATTTAAAAAATCCTTTAACAAAATATGCTCTTTAATCATATCTTGCAACAAGGAAACTTTTTCCTCTCCATCTGCTTTTAAATAGTTCTGCCGGGTCTGGAATACCGTCTCATAATCGACAAAATGATCTTTAATATACCCTTCCAAAGCGCTATAAAGGTCTACGATTTCCCCTTCATACCCCAGTTCATCCAGATTTGTACGAAACATCTGCTGAAATGTGAGGGAACCTAGAATCATATAATCTACATGTATCTTTTTAATTTCATCAATTTTACTAACCATATCATTTTGGATCATGGATTTATAACAAAACGTATGTACGATCTGGTCGAAGCAATAGTCAATCCTAAAATCCGGCATATGCTCCCAGATAAAAGTTAACAGGCCTTCCGCTTCAATTCCAACCCCATACAAACCGATTACACTGCCGGACGCAGCTCTTTTTTTTACTTCCTGCAATAATTGAACGGCCTTATCGCAAGATACTTCTTTAATAATTCCATGCTCAGCCAAGATCGCATCTAATTTCTGATTGATATCCATTCCCGGCATATCATGTGCTCCTTTCTTTTTCGCCTAGTTACTATCTTCCATCGCTCATGTTAATAATTTCAGCCTGGACACCGGATGTATCTTTCTTTCTGACTCAGGCGGAAGTTCCATATAATTTCCAAATTTATGCGTCAGATAACCGTCATAGTCTTTCATCCCTGTCAGTACGATATTTTCAAAACGGAATCTGCGCTGGCAAGTATACCATTTCCTGTCATATCCGAATTTTTTAGGAGGCGTCGGAAATGTCAGCGTACGTACCTGTTTTGTTTTGCGGTGGGAAGTTGCCGCCCCCATGCAGTCATACCAGCAGACCAACAACTTTTCAGGCACAAGGTTCATTATGCGGTACACCGTTCTAAGAAAAGGATTTTTTTCTGTACGGCACCCCACTTTTGACCACAAAAATTTGCGCAGCAAAAAACACAGGCCCAAATGAACCCATCGAAATGCCGGATGGTCTGGAACGTTGTCCAGCGGAAACAGGTCAATAAATATCCCCTGTTCATACGGCATAAATTCCTGGCCAAGCCTCACAAACTCCGTCCCCTTCCTTCGGAGTTTTCCATATCCCCATCGATAGCCTTTGGTATTTTTCATATCCTGGAAATAAAACCTATCGTGGTCCAGTTCCGTTTTACAAGCTTCCACAAATTTTTCGTATTCCGACCGAAGCAAGGCTACATCTGCGTCATCATCCCATGGAATATAGCCTTTGTGCCGCACCGCCCCCAGCAATGTCCCGCCGATAATACTATAGTGGATACCGCACTTTTTACAAATGCGGTCCACCTCTTCTAGCATTTCGACTTCAATCCGCTGCACAGCATGCAGTTCTTCTTCTGTCATTATATATGCTTTTCCTTCTTCATTACCCATTGCCATTATACTCCCGTTTTTCCTTCAAAAAACGCTCCATAATATCCGCCAGCGCAATCGACTCGCTACGCGTCAGCATACACTCATTTTTACAATTGCCGTTAATCATAGATAAGAAATCGCTGATTTCATACCGCAGCCCCTGGCCCAAAAACCTTTCCGAATATTTTTCCACTTCTCCAGGATTTTCATAGTGAACCTCAAAATAGGCCGTTTTCCACCAAGGGGCCTCCGCGACAATATAGCCTTCTGTCCCGGAAATCAACAGCCTCCCTTCTGATTTAACGCCCAATCCACAAGTAGCTGTCGCAACCCCATTCGGATAACGAAACGAAGCTTTTGTAAATATATCCAATCCGTTCTCCGCTTTAATTGTGTCAAATGCAATATTTTCATAATCTGTTCCAAAAAACTTCAATATCGGCAGCATAACATAGCTGCCCAGCTCTGTAAAACTTCCTCCGTAAGATGTATCCGTAAGTTCCCGGCTATTTTTATCTTCCAGTTTTGTAAAACATGCTTCCACATTGCAAATCGTTCCAATCGTACCGCTGCATGCAATCCCCATCAATTTCTGGAATCCTGGGCAATACGCTGTTTTTATCCCTTCCATCAAAATCAGCCCATGCGATTTGGCGTATTGAAACAGCTCTTCCGCCTGTGACCGTTGCAGTACCATAGGCTTTTCACAAAGCACGTGTTTTCCGTGTTCTAAGGATGCTTTGATGTATGCATAATGTGTCTCATGCAAAGACGCAATATACACAACATCTACTGCTTCGAAAAAACTTTCAAGGTCTGCGTATGCATTAATTTCCCATTTGTCAGCGAAGCGCTGCGCGCTTTCTTTGTGTGGATTATATACCCCTTGTGCGCTGATGCCGCTAACAAGCTTCGCTTCTGGTATAAACCGGTTCGCAATCCGCCCGCTTCCAATAATTCCAACCCTTTGAATCGGGCTGTTTTTTTCCCGAAGCATTGTACTTGAAATATTTTTTGTCCGCTCTAAATAAACCACTTTACAATAATCTTTCAAATGGTCAAACTTGCCCGTCCAGTCGGAGCCTACCGTAAAAATATCGATATGAAGCCTCTTGATATCATTAAACTTCTGCCCGGGCAGTTCCTCGATAATAATTTCATCCGCAAAGCCTGTTTTTTTTACGTTTTCAATACGGGTCATTAGCGAGTCTACAACGTTCAATTTTCCTCTTGCCTTATCATATGTCTCCGTTGTAACTCCAACAATCAGATAATCTCCCAATTCCTTTGCTCTTTGAAGCAACCGGTAATGCCCTTCATGAAAAAGGTCAAACGTACCATATGTAATTACCTTTGTCACTACTTACCTCCCACTTTTTGCAGCCCACCCTATATCCGGCTGCAAAACTTCTCATGCGTCCATCATCCGGCATCCGATTACGACTGCCGGCGCCCCAACTTTCCTTTAATAAACCGATGAATCTCTAATCCGCTCGTTCCGTCGCTGTTTGCCGCAATTTTCTGAAATATTTCCAACTGCTTTGCCTTATCATAAGCATTTCCTGTTACAATGCCATCTAAGAAACGTTCCAATGGATTAAAATACGTTTCCTGGCACCCGTATCCCATGCGCTTTGATAGCTCGCAAAATCCAGGCACATGCCTAGCCAGTTCTTCTTGATCAAAATGAATAGCAATTTCCCGGTATGCATTTGTCTCCAGGTTGATTTCATACAATCGGCGTCCCGGATAGTCAAACAAACGCTCGCTACACGTTTGCGCCGTACCCGTACCGCCAATAAATGCGCTTATATACGAAGCGGAAAAGTAACCGTTTTTTTCTTCCCCCGTTATTTCCACTGGCGGTTTCCATTCTTCAAAGATACCGGTTTCCTTATCCAGGCGCAAAAACATATTTCCCCAATAAGGTGGAAATATTACATAATTTTTATAAAATGCGGGCCTTGCGAACGGGCGTTCTTTCGTTGCGTACCCATTCATCCTGTTCTTGCATTGAAATCCGGCCGGAACGCCACTATACCTCCTCGTTTTGCCACCTATCGGCTCCCATCGGATCACTTCGGTACCGATATATGGCAGCAGCCAGATACTGGCTCCATCCGGGTCCGGTACCAGCATCATATATCCTTGATCCGAATCCTCCCCGGCCTCCAGCACCTGCGCCTTTCCCGACTCGCTATCTATCGCTACTACATAAGGCTGCGTCGGTGAAGCAATCATTACATAATTGTTCCACACACAACTTCCCCCGACTTTCCACTGGCCCTGGAAATTATTTGCAAAAACATCTTTATAATCTTGAATGTAAAGCACTTCGTCCTTTTGTGTATCATATCTGACAACCGCTGCGTATTTTTGCGGAATAAGGAACAGGTACCGACCAATTCTCCATGCATCTTCAAATTCACCTTTTCGGTCTGGCTCCGGCTTTAACGAAATGCGCTTTTCGATCTTTCCATCTGCAACCACTACGATATCCTGCGCGCTCGACGGACAGACATATGTTTTATTCCCTATATGAATAGCCTTCAGATAATAGTTTCCGTTTGCGTATTCCGTTAAATCGCATATATATTTATAATGATAGTCCTTCCCGGGCGCGTAGTAGAGTTTATCTTGCTGCGTAACCATCCATTCCCCGCCGTCTTGCGGCCAGAAAGGCTTAATCACCTCGCCGCGCCAGTCGTCCGGCCCCGGCTTCGTACAAATCCGGTTTTCCATAATATAAATGGGCTTTCCGGCAATGCCAAACATGGACCGTACGGACGACTTGAATTCGCCGATATAAACGTCGCAAAGCGCAATCGTCTGCGTAATATCCGGCGTATCGTCGTAAATTCCTATTTTATGTTCCAAAAAATAAGTTTTTAGGCGGTCGTACGCAGGCCGCATCTGCTTGCGGAGCAAATCAAACGTCGTTTCCAATAGCGGATGCGGGCGCCATACCAAGCAGGCGTCCGTCCGTTCGCGGAAACATTGGAATACGTATTCCATTTTTTTCAAAAACCGCCCTGTATGTTCCAGCATTTCATTAATGCTCGTATTATAAAAATAGACCGTCCTGCCTTCCATCAGCTGTTTCCATTCCTGCGGAGGCTGCTTTTTTTCATTGCAAAGGCG
This sequence comes from uncultured Lachnospiraceae bacterium, assembly GCA_949457475.1. Classification (GTDB taxonomy): domain Bacteria; phylum Bacillota; class Clostridia; order Lachnospirales; family Lachnospiraceae; genus Eubacterium_J. Next base: position 6,658 of record CASUON010000035.1, on the reverse strand, counting down.
TATTACCCGGTCAAATTTCGGCGAGCCAAGCGCAACTAATTTTTCCCGTGGGATTGCCCGGTCAAAAAATATCCGGAACTTCTCCGACTGCATCACAATATAATCCGTATCGCTGTATACCGGGCAGTTCCCCCTGCTTTCATTCATCCCGCCGGTCGTCGCGTAATACGGAATATAAACCAGGCACCCCGTATGCTTTTTCAGCCTCTTTGCATAAAACCGCGGGTCAATGCTTGTAACATAATTCGCCTCGTCATACGGGTTATGGATATATACCGCATCCGGCTCCCGCTCTTCCAAGCAATACTCTTTATAATGCGTTACCGGCACATCCGCCGGAAAATCATCCCCTTCATAATGGAACGCGCCAAAGGAGCCGTCCGGATGCTTGTCATAATAAGGGATCGGAACCACGTACGCATCGCAGGCAGGGTCCGCGTCCGCCGCCATCCACACGCTCTCTAGGCTGTCCCACATAGACGCTTTATACGGCAGGAACACAATCTCATAACGCACGCTGATCGCTGTCACGCAGTCTTCTACGTTTGCCAGGCAAGCGTTTAGCTGTTCCAGCGCCTTTTTGGCACCGTCCGTTTCCTGGCGCGCAATATGCCCGTATGCCAAAAACGCCAGCTCGCAATACTGTTCGAGCAACGGAATGGCCGCGGCGGACGCCCCTTCCGACTGTTCGATCGAACTGCCAAGCAAAATAACTCCCTGCTGGCAGTCTTCCAGTATCCTACAGGCCGTTTCCTTATCCCCGTTGTCTATCAGCCGCCCAAGCTCTTCGTGCGACTGGCCTAGTGTTTTTAAAAAAGCCTCTACCTGCTTTTTGTGCATCTTCCTCATTGTTTTGTCCTTTACATTGTTTTTGTCCTTTACTCCCTGGCGGCATAGTTTGCCTGCTCGGCGCCTGAAATAAGGACACTCGCCATACAGGATTGATTTAAAAAAGTATAGGTTTTTATATTTTTAAATTTCAGTGCGAATCCACACTATTCTAATGTAATATCGTCAAAAAGTCAAGAAACTTAACCCTGTTTCATTGTCAAATTTGTCCAATAGAATATGAATCTAAAAACCTATACTTTTTTATAATTACAACCATAAGCCCGGAGGGTTCATCCATGAGAAAAACACAGAAAAAACAGGCCGAGCTCTTTTTAACCACACTCAACCAAGCACATAACAAGCTAAAGGCTCTGATCGAGGCAAAGTCATATGCCTATGCCCGCATACTTTTAGAAGAATGCCAACAGGGCGCCATACAATTGGGCAGCCTGGTTGAACAGTCTGAAGGCGAAAGCTCCCCAGTCGTTGCGTTGCTTGAAAAGTACTGCGAAGCTGTGTTTTGGGCCTACGAACAGCTGGCAGACGGCCAGGAGCCAGTCCAGGGGCCGCCAAACGCCGGAAAAATTTATAAAATGCTGAATAAATTATATCTGCAAATTGCAAGCAGCTTAAAAAACGACATTCCAATACGGTATGAGATCGCGTTTTTTCCATATAAAGCTTCTATGTGGGATTCTTTGGAAAGCATCTGGGCCGCGGCGGACGCGGATGAAAACTGCGACGCTTATGTTGTCCCGATCCCTTATTATGACAGGGAGCCGGACGGGTCATTCGGCGCTTTCCATTATGAAGGCAGCGCGTTTCCCGCAAACGTCCCGGTTACGCATTACCATGCCTATCATTTTGAAGAGCGCAACCCGGACGCCATATATATACATAACCCATACGACGGGGCAAACTATGTCACAAGTATCGACCCCAGGTTTTACGCCTGTGAATTAAAAAAGCATACGGGCTGCCTCGTCTACGTCCCTTACTACGCGACGTCCGGCGGCATGAACGAAAGCCGCGCCAGCTGCCCGGTATATTACGACGCGGACTATATCGTCATACAAGCGGAAAAATACCGCAGGCTTTTTGACCGCGCGCTGCCGCCGGAAAAATTGCTGCCCCTTGGCTCCCCCAAGTTCGACCGGGCCATACAGATGTGCAATAATCCGCCGCAGGCGCCGCAATCCTGGCAACGGAAAATAAAAGGCAAGAAAACGTTCTTCTACAATACAAGCATCAATGGAATGCTCGCAAATACAAGCCAGTTTTTGAAAAAAATGGAATATATCTTCCAAAGTTTCCAGGGGCGTACGGACGCATGCCTGATATGGCGCCCGCACCCGCTTTTAGAAGCTACGTTTCGTTCCATGCGCAAGAAATACCTGCCTGCGTTCCAGAAGTTAAAAAAAGATTTCAAAAACAGCGATACCGGGATTTATGATACGACAGCAGATATTACGCAGACAATTGCGCAGTGCGACGCGTATATCGGCGACGCCGCATCTTCTGTCATGTCATTGTTTGGAATGGCCGGAAAACCGTTGTTCTTATTAAATAACAACATCCACGCCCTGCCGCAGGCGGACGACTGGCGCGGCGATATTATCCGGCCGTTTTTCACGGACGGCCCGGACGAATGGGTCGTCACGCAGGGCAACAAGCTCTACCATTCGCCGGCGCGTGATTACAAATATGAATTTTACTGCGACTTATCGGAATACGCTTATGGAAATTATTACCTGCGGGCATTTGCAATTGAAAACGGGAATAAAATCTGCGTTTGCCCAATGAACGCGCAGGAACTATTAATCGTCGCGGATAAAAAGATCGCACAGCGTATCCCGCTGGCGCACGAAACCGAACATATCGGGGCTTTTAGCGGCGCCTGGAAATTGGGCGGGCATATTTTCCTGCTCCCGCAGCGTTATCCTGCGATCGTACACTATGATACGCGAAGCGGCAATGTCTATTATATTACAACAGGAAAAGACCTGTTTGCCCGCAATACGGGCGGCGTATGGAAAGTCGGCGGCAGCTGCATCTGGAAAAACCGTCTGCTGCTCGCCTCCCCGGACGACCAACGCGTGCTTATGATTACCTTGCCGCCGGCGTCCGCAAATCATTCATATAAAAATACAACGGCAACATCGTATGAAATAAAACAGTTAACTACAAATGCAAAAAATTCCTGCGGCTGCCTGCTGATGGCCCCGGACGGCGACGATATCTGGCTGCTGCCATATACAGGCACAACCGTCACACGGTGGAACCCGCAAAACGGCGACGTCCGCGAATACGGCCCCGCCCCGGAAGGCTTTTCGTGTACAAACCGGCAAAACGGCTATCCGTGCAAGGAGCGGCCGTTTGGAATGCCCGCGTTTTATAAAAATTACGTCGTATTGCCGCCTTATTGGGGAAATATGTTTTTGCTGCTGGATAAAGACACCGGGGCCATGGAAGAATGGGCCCCTCCGTTTCCGACTGTGGACGGCGCATGCGGCGGATATTTCCATTCCCTGTACGCCGGCGCCTTTTTGCGCAGGACCGATACGCTCGGGCCGTGGACTTACCGGTTTTTCTATTACGCCGCGCGCCAGATGTATGATATCAATTTAGAAACCAGGGCGTATACGCAAGTGCCGATCGAGTTTGACAAAGCGCAGCTGGCAGAACACGAGCCCGGGTTTGACGCGATTTCAGACCGCCTGCAGTATGGCTGTATGGAAAACGCGTTTAATTCGCTATCCGACTTTTTAAACAGCGCCATCCACGGCGCCGCGCATGACCGCCAAAAACAGCTGGCGGCGTTCGGGCAGGCTGCCGCCAACAGCGACGGGACAAGCGGCCTTAAAATCCATCAATACATCCGCCGGGTATTGCAGGCGGGGGAAATCACGAATGAAAAACAACGGGAGGGGCAGCTGTGACAAAAGTAATTACCTACGGTACGTTCGACCTGTTCCACGAAGGACATTACCGATTGCTCCAAAGGGCGAAGGCGCTGGGCGATTATCTAATCGTCGGCGTCACGACGGAAGCCTATGACAAAGCCAGGGGAAAGTTAAACGTCATAGATTCTTTAATGACACGCATTGAAAACGTAAAAAAGACCGGCTTTGCAGACGAGATTATCATTGAAGAAACGCCCGGGCAAAAATTTAACGATATCAAAAAAATGCATATTGATATTTTCACAGTCGGTTCTGACTGGACAGGAAAGTTTGACCACCTGAAAGACTACTGCCAGGTCGTTTACCTGGAACGGACAAAAAATATTTCCAGTACGATGCTGCGTGAAAAAAATAGCAGCATACAAAGAATCGGCATTATCGGCACCGGCAGGATTGCCGGCCGGTTCGTATCCGAAGCCAAGCTGGTCAGCGGCGTCAGCGTCCAGGGCGTATACAACCCCCATACAGAGAGCGCGGTCGCCTTCGCCGACCAGTGGAAAATCAATGCCTATGAAAACATAGAAGACTTTTTCAACGCTTCGGATATCGTATATATCGCGTCCCCACACGAGACGCACTACGACTATATAAAAGCCGCATTATACCATCAAAAGCACGTGCTATGCGAAAAGCCGATGGTACTGCAAAAAGAGCAGGCGGAAGAATTATTTGGCTATGCCAAAGCACACGGGCTGATTTTATTCGAAGCGATTAAAACCGCGTACTGCCCGGGCTTTGACAAATTGCTGGGCATCGCATGCAGCGGTACGATCGGCAGTATCCGAAATATTGAATCCTGTTTTACAAAACTGGAAAACCCGCGCAGCCGGGAGTTGACCGACCGAACCTACGGGGGCAGCTTTACGGAATTAGGCAGCTATGTCCTGCTGCCAATTTTAAAGCTGTTAGGGACGGATTTCACTGATTTAGAGTTCCATACGATCCGGGGTGAAAATGGGCTGGACCTTTTTACGAAGGCTTCGCTATGCTATCCCGGCGGAATCGCTACCGCCACCTGCGGGCTTGGCGTCAAATCGGAAGGCCGGCTTCTAATCGCCGGCACGAAAGGCTATATTGTCGCAGAAGCCCCGTGGTGGAAGACCACTTATTTTGAAGTGCACTACGAAAATCCAGATGAGACCGAAAAATATTCGGAACGGTTCCTGGGCGACGGCCTCCGTTATGAGATCAGCGACTTTTTATCTATGATCCGCGGCGACGGCAATTGTGAATTCAAATTAACGCGTAGCGAATCAACGGCCCTGGCTGGTATTATGGAGCAATTTTTAATCCATGAGAAGCGCCAGCCAAACCGTTTCCCATTTGTGAAAAACAACATACATAAATAGATAGGTACATACATGATCGAACTAGACAACGATACCCTGCGCCAAATACAGCTTATCCAGCTTGAAATGCTGGTCGAAGTCGACCGCATCTGCAAAAAATGCAATATCCGCTACAATATCATCGCCGGCACTTTGCTAGGCGCAGTTAGGCACGGCGGCTATATCCCCTGGGACGACGACGCAGACGTCGCCTTTTTGCGGGACGACTACGAAAAATTCCGCAACGCGTGCAAAACAGAATTAGACCACAGCCGCTTTTATTTCCAGGACCACCGCAGCACAAAAGGCTACCGCTGGGGATACGGCAAGCTGCGGCGCAAAGGCACCTTATTTGTCCGCGAGCACCAGGAACATATGCCCTACCGGCAGGGGATTTTTATCGACCTCTTTCCGCTGGACGGCGTGCCGGATTCCTACGTGCTGCGCAGCCTTGTAAATTTCGAGTGCTTTTGCATCCGCAAGCTTTTATGGGCCAAAGCCGGTAAGGCCGCGGAGAAAAATCCGGCCAAACGGCTGTTGTACCTCCTTATGGACAGGCTGCCGGTTTCGTATGTATTTTGCCGCTACCATCGTATCATACGGCGCGCGAATCGAAAAAAAACGAGAATGGTACGAATCTTAACGTTTCCGACGCCAAATTCCGCATATGGATACCTGCGCTGCTGGTATGAAAACAGCGCGGATATCTGTTTTGAAGGGCATACGTTTCGGGCAATCAAAGACTACGACAGTTACCTGCATTTTAAATTTGGCGACTATCACACGCTCCCGCCGGCAAACCAGCGTAAAACCCACCCGGTCAGCCGCCTGAAACTGCCGGGGCAGCCAATGCAGCATACACATTCCACACGATAGGACGACGCAATGACACAAACACATTTCATTCAACAGGACAACGCAACACCTTCAAAACAGCTCTATATATGGGGCGCAGGCTCCATCGGGCAGCGGCTGTTAAAACATTTAGACGACAGCTGGCACGTTGTATTTGTCGATTCAAACAAACAGCTAGTAGATAACGGCTGCTGCGGGAAAAAAGTCATCCACATCGACGACTATATCCGCAACCATGCGGACGCTTTTATTGTCGTCGCGCATTTACGCGAACCGGAAAGCATCGCGCTGCTACAACAGCATCAAATTGAAAACTATTTCGTGCACTGCGATTACCCTGGCGAACTCCAGGAGCCGTATGCGCGGACGCATTTAAAAGACTATGTGCTGCAGTATTTAAGCGGGCGGGACGATTATGTGCTATACGGTTTAAACTTGTACAGCATCTTAATCGACCACTGGATAGAACGCCAGTATGGGATTCATCCGCGGATACTCGTACAGGCAGGCGTTTCTGAGCGATTTATCCGCAAAATAAGGGAAAACTATCCATGGTTACACCTGCTGGAACATCACGGGCACATGGATGATACGCATTCCATGCACCAGGCTAATGCGCAGGGCGGACATTCCATGCACCAGGCTAATGCGCAGGGCGGACATTCAAATCACAAGGCTAAT
>CASUON010000034.1 GCA_949457475.1 uncultured Lachnospiraceae bacterium | reverse complement strand
CTATTATTTTTCTTTTTATAGTATATTCTGGTATATTCTGCATATCCCCACCCCGCGAAAAGTAACATTCATCCTATCATAATGCAAGCCATCGCCCAAAAGCAAAGGATGCCGTTTATCAACCAGCCTTTTTCGACAAAATTTTACAGACAAAACTTTACGGCTTGACATTGCTATGGAACTAACTTACTATTAAAAAAGCAATAAAAGTAAAAAAATATATAAAATAGTACAAATTTACTATAAAATGCTATAAAAATTGAACAAATGTAAATAAATAATGTATAGGCAGAAAACATTGCAGAGAAGATGGGTGAAAAACCCGCGCGGTCCCGCCACCGTGATACGTACCAAGCGCTAGGCCATGCGCATGTAAATGCGTGCAGATAGGCTTACGGCCTGCCCGTTGGCCAGTCTACATGTGACATATGCATGCTTACAGACAGGCTTTACGGCCCGCCTGTTGGCCAGTCTACATGCGACATACGCATGCTTACAGACAGGCTTTACGGCCCGCCTGTTGGCCAGTCTACATGCGCATGCGACATACGCGCGTTTGCCGCAAAACGTACGTTAAGCCGGTTCGCTGCATCTGCCCTGTGCAAATTCACGATCGATGGACTTGCGCATACGCTAGCGCTGCAAAACCCGCTATCCGCAGCATGCATTTGTATGGGCGCCCTTTCGATAACATAGGCCAAAAGAAAGGGCGCCTTTTTATGTACTCAAGAACAGCCAACACATAAACATTCCCAAAAAATGAAAGGAGCATCCGAAACATGCAACAAAAACCACAGCAAGAACTGCATACAAAACCAGGCAAAGAATCAGACAAAAAATTAGACAAAAAATTAGATAATAATATGATTCTTATGAACACTTGCAGCCAGAATGAACAAAACAGAATTTATCAAACACACACACCTAATAAAAGCCGGAAAAAATGCTTGCCTGCCTTCGCCGCGGCGCTGGCGGCTGCCGCAATGCTCACCCTTTGCGCCTGCGGCAATTCTGGCAGCAAAGCACCAGATAACCAGCCGCAAACGTCTGCCGGAGATACCCAAAACGACGATTCCAAAAACCAGGCGGCCGGAGATACAAACAGCGATGCAGCCGATGGCCAATCATCTGGCGCAGATACGAAAACTGACGGTTCTGAAAATCCGGATAACGGAGCTAACAGCGAAGGCTCGTCTGCGCGCGTAGAAATGACCGACCCAAGCGGCGCAAAGATTTCTGTCCCAAAACAGATCAATTCCATCGTCGTTCTCGCTCCGTCCCTGTCTGAAATCGTGACCGCTTTCGACATGGGGGATAAAGTGGTCGGCTACGACAGCTACAGCACTGGCATCAAAGGGCTGCCGGAAGACGTCCCTACGTTTGAAATTACCAATCCTGACATGGAACAGCTGGCAGCTTTAAGCCCGGACGTCATGCTTATCTCAAACGAGACGCTGTACGACCAGGAATCGCCGTTCCAGGCGCTGATCGATACCGGGACTTGCGTGATCTGCGTCCCTAACAGCGACGATATTGCAGATATTAAAAGCGATATTGAGTTCCTCGCGTCTGCCCTTGGCGCATCCGAAACCGGCAGCGCCCTGCTGGACAAATTTGACAAGCAGCTAAACGCCCTTGCAGACATTGCGGCTAAGATTCCGCAGGAAGAACGCAAACGGGTTTATTTTGAGGTCGCCCCAGCGCCAAATATGTACAGTTTTGGCAGCGGCGTATTCTTAAACGAAATGATCGAATGGATCGGCGCGGAAAATATCCTTGCCGGCCAGTCCGGCTGGCTGACCGTAGAAGGCGAGACGATTGTAAAGGAGAATCCGGACGTTATATTTACAAACGCAAATTATAATGACGATCCAGTAAAAGAAATCCTTAGCCGGGACGGCTGGGCGGATATTTCCGCCGTTGCCAACAAAGAAGTCTATTGCGTTGACAGCGATTCTTCTTCCCAGCCAAACCACAACATTATAAAAGCCATGCGCCAGATGGCCGAACACCTGTATCCGGATTATTACAAATCAAAATGAATTACCGTACAAAAATGACCGTGCTGCTGTTTGCGGCGCTGGCCGCGCTGCTACTGGGCATTGGTATTGGCAGCGTATATGTGGCGCCTGGGGATATCCTGGCCATCCTGTCAAACCACCTTTTTGACACGCCGCTGCCAGCCTCCCTGCCCTCCAGCTATCCGGCCATGGTGCTCAACATGCGCATGCCGCGGGTGATCCTGGCGTTTCTCACCGGAGCTGCGCTGGCAATGAGCGGTACAGTCACCCAGTCCATCCTGCAAAACCCGCTCGCCTCCCCATTCGGCCTTGGCATATCCGCCGGGGCCGGGCTGGGCGCGGCGATCGTCATTACGTTTGGCCTGACTGCCGCGGGTTTTGGCACATTCCTGCTGCCGGGCGTCAGCCTGGGATTCGCACTAGCCACTGTGTTTTTGGTTGTATTTATTTCCTCCCGCCTGGACCGGGGCGTGTCAAATGTAACCATTATCCTTGTAGGCACTGTGTTTTCCCTGTTCTGCAACGCCGTTATGAACCTTCTGGCGACCAGCTCGCCCGCCTACGCGGAACGCATCCAGCTATGGCTGCTAGGCAGCTTTTCCATGAAAGAATGGAATGCCGTACGGGTGCTTGCCCTTGCTACCGCCGCGGGGCTTGTCTTTTTTCTATTTTATGCACGGGAACTGGATGTAATGACTTTCGGCGAGGAATCGGCGCAGGCGATGGGCGTAGATTTATTAAAACTCAAACGGATCCTGCTGGCCGCTATAGCGGCGCTGACGGGCGCCGCGGTTGCCTTTGTCGGCATTATCGGCTTTGTAGACCTTATCGCCCCGCATATTGTGCGTCGCTGGTTTGGCGCCTCCCACAAGAAAATCCTGCCTGCCAGCGCTTTGTTCGGCGGCACCTTCCTTGTACTGTGCGATTTGTCAGCCCGGACACTGCTACCTGCGCGCGAGATTCCAATCGGCGCTATTACCGCCCTTTTGGGCGCGCCGTTTTTCCTCTATATCTTTTTTGCGGGTCGCGGGCGCAGGTAGCGCAGGTATGCAAGTTTTTCAAGACCCAAAAACATGTTTTCCACAAATGCGGCAGCGCAGAAATGGAGGTTACCATGCTACAAGTCGAACATTTAAGCTGCGGCTACAATGGGCCGCCGATTGTACGGGATGTATCTTTTCAGGTAAAAGAAGGAGAGAAGCTGTGTATCCTTGGCCCCAATGGATGCGGAAAGACAACGCTGCTACGGGCGCTTGCCGGGCTGCTGCCAAGCAGCGGCGTGATCCGGCTTATGGGGGCCGACCTGCGTACTATGCCCGTTAGGCAGCGCGCGCAAAGGCTCGCTTTAATGAGCCAGTTTTCCCCGGCCACATTTGACTACACAGTTTATGAATCCGTCATGCTCGGACGCTACGCCCACCAGGCAAGCGGGCTGCTGTCTGGCGAAAGCGCCGCGGACCGCCGCGCCGTAGAAGACAGCCTGCGCCTTACCGGCACCTGGGAGCTGCGGGAACAGCTTGTCACCAGGCTCTCCGGCGGGCAGCTGCAACGTGTGTTCCTGGCCCGGACGTTTGCCCAGGAACCGCATGCGATCCTGTTAGATGAACCGACCAACCACCTAGACTTGCGCTACCAGGTGGAGCTGATTGAAAGCCTAAAAGACTGGGCGGCCGCTGGCGGGCGCTGTGTCGTCGGCGTCCTCCACGATATGAACCTGGCGTTATCTTTCGCGGATACGGTACTGCTGTTAAGCAATGGACAGATTCAAAGCTGCAGTGGGCTGGAAGATTTTGACCTGTCTGAACTTGACCGCCTGTACCATATGGACGTACGAGGCCATATGGCGGCGTCGCTCAGCCGTTGGGTATAACTTGGGTATAACCATTCCCTTAGAACATACCTACATTTTTGCACAATCTTATTTCAATAGCCCCATAATGCAAAGATTGTAGATATTGCCGCCTTTGGCCACGGCATTTTTCAAGACGCCTTCCCGACAAAACCCGGCCTTTTCCAGGACGCGTCCGGAGGCGGCGTTCGGCTCAAAATACTGGCCGGTGATGCGGATAATGTCCAGCTTTTCAAATGCGATCTTGCATATCTGCTTGACCGCCTCCGTCGCAATTCCCCGCGACCAGTATTCCGTTAACAGCAGGTATCCGATTTCCGCATCTTTGCGGTACACATCGGATTTCTGTTCTACGGAAATATTGCCGGCTAATTTGCCGTCTACATAAATCACGCGCCAGACGCCGGATTTTCCTTCCTCTTTGGCAATCATGCCGATCCACCAGTCCGCCGATGCGTCCGTGTATGGGGCCGGCAGCCTTTCCGCAAGATATTTCCTATCTACAGCGTTACATACGGCCACCAGTTCTTCTTTATCCGCCTCAGACGGAATTTTTAACACTACGTTCATTGGTTTACCTCCTGTACTGCCTTTTGCCTAGAGCGTGTTTGAAAAATGCTTTTCGTAAGATGTGCTTCACATTTTGTGGAGAATTTATCCCAAATTTAGGAGGCATAGCGGGCTATGTTGACTAAATTTGGGATAAATTCTCCGCGAAATGGGGAGTGCAGATTGCGGGAATGATTTTTCAAACACGCTCTAGAGCCCCTGGCCTATGACCATGGCTTTTACTTCCTATACAATTGATCCGTCCTGCCCTTGGCTGTCATTCTTCCTTCGAATGATCCATTTAACGCCGGACGCTGCTGCCAGCAAAGTAAACGTACACAATCCATATACAATTACGCTTGTATACCATGGAGCTGACTGCATTTCATACAAACCTGGACGTTTCTTGTAGTCCAGGTACAAATATACTAAATGCCCGACAAATACGCCGACGCATGACCCTATCACGATATTTAACATATCATTTAATTTCTTATACATAGCAAACGCCCCCTTTTGTACTGTCTGATTGATATTTCTCACCGTATTCTACGGTACAGCAAAGAACCCATCATAGCTACCGCCCCTATCACAAAGTAAACAGCCGCATACATTACAAATGCGCCCTCGCCCATATCGAAGAAAATCCACGTGCCGGACAAAAACAACACCGCCGCGACTGCCGGCATGCTCCACAAACGCCGGATATCTTTTCCTGCAAAAACCCCTCCGGCTATGGCATATATCGGATTCACCGCAAAAAAGAGAAGAAAACATACGGCCATCCCGGCGTCCCCTTTTACAAAGGTTACTGCCAGCCATGGGAATACCAGCATAACCGTCAACGTAACCGCGAGCCATATCATTACTTTCTGCTTCATACTATCCACCTCCTTATTTTCTATTTTTCTATATTACGGATGACCAGCCACTGGTTTGGATATTTATCAGCCATTTGCTTTCTTGTCAGCCGCTCTGCTATACATATCCCCTTTCTCTATCTTTTTTTATTGTACCATATATCTACAATTTTGTAATCATATTTCTTCCGTCATCTTTCCTGCCGCCTCTTCTCCCAGGCTTGCCGCCCATCTGAGAACTGTTTCCGTAAACCAAGCTGTCCATCGCAACGCTTTCTTCGGCCGTTCCTGCTGTCAAAGTATACGTTTCTCCCTGTTTGATTTCAGGGCAGCTTACCATTACAGAAGAATATTCCTTTTCTGCCGTCCACGACAGAAGTTCCGTTCCAGCGCTGTCCGTAAGCGAAATCTGCGTGCCAGCTTCCTGCCTATAATCCAGAGAAACCATCATTACCCCCTGGGTAGATGAACCGCCAAAGTTCTGCGCCATGCCGGAAGAACCTGACGCCGCAAAAATCCCTCCTGTAATCACTGCTGTGCCATTATAATCCAGCGAACCATTTCCATCGTTCACAGGCCCTGCCAGATACGTTTTTCCTCCGGAAACGGTAAGGTCGCCATTAGAATCAATTCCATCTCCAGAAGCGTTGATATACAAAGTACCGCCGGATATGCAGATATAAGCCCCCTCTGTAGCGGCAAACTGGTCGCCTCCCGGCCCAGGCCCTTCGAATCCACTGCTGTCATTTCCTCCAGCCGCATTGATTCCATCGTCTAAGGCCAGAATGGAAATATCTCCCCCGGTAATGTCAATTCCCAGGCCTTCCACTCCTTCATAACTTTGTGCAATATCCAAGCTGCCGCCAGAAATAAGCACATTTGCATCTGCATGAATGCCATCATCTCCGGAAGACAATGTATAAGTACCTCCGCTAACTGTAATCGTTCCATTGGAATGGAGTGCGTCATCTTCTGCATCTAAAGTATAGGTTCCTGCTTTTAATACCATTTGCGTACCTGCTTTTATCCCTTTTATGCTGACAGAATCTTCTTCCGCTGTTGCCGCCTTAGCTTCCCAATCTGCCGGCATACGTTCCTGCGTATTGTGATTCTTTGCGGCAGCGCTTCCCGCTCCTGTGGCGACCGCATAATCGCCATCCTCTATCTGCAGCCAGCTTCCCGCGCTGATCCCATCCTGCTTTGATATGATTTCAAAAGTTCCGTCTGCAATATATACAAACCCCTTTTCAGCATCATCCGCGTTTTTTGCTTGGATGCCGTCTTTTCCGGAAACAATCTTATACGAACCATTGGCAATACGGACACTGTCTTTCCCGGAAATTCCATGATCTGCGCTTGTGACCTCATAGGTTCCGCAAGTAAATACCAGATCATCTTTGGATACAATTCCATGCCCTGCTTTGGCGGTAACCGTAAGTTTTCCTTCCCCATTAAACGTCAGGTCAGATTTTGAAAAAACAGCGGCGTCAATATTAGCATCTTCAATTACCGTATAGTCTCCTCCATTTTCCATTGTATTTTCCGAACTGGCTGCCGTCGTAACAAAAACTTTGTCTGCAGACAAAACAAAAAGGGCTGCGGATTCAGAATTTGAAATACTTACCCCATCCAGTACCAGCTGCACCTTATCGGTATCTTCTGCCGCTACCACTACCATTCCATCCGTCAACGTTCCAGAGAGTACATACGTTCCCTCATCGGTAATGGTAACGGTATCCCCTTCCACAAGCACTGCATCTGATTCACAGACAGAACCGTCATCTGAAAGCTGGACGGATACACTTTCTGTCTCGTCATACCCGACTTCCTTATCCCGGCCTGAGAACATATCGGAAGTATTTATTTCAATTTCAGCCGCATTCATGCTGCTGTCCACTGACGATGAAGGCCTTGTATTTTCCTGTACACTTTCATTGGCCTGTGTACCCTGGTTTACCTGTGCGCCCTGATTAGCCTTTGTACCGCATCCGCCAAGCATCATAGTTCCAATCATAGTTCCGATCATAGTTCCAGTCACAAATAAACCCATAATCTTATTTTTACACATAACAATTACCTCCTACAACTCTCCTACCATAGTTTCCTGTCTGCTTATGGTAATCTCCAGATTGCCGTTACGGCAACGGAGTGCGTCGATCAATTCCTTCTCCTTTTCCAATTCCTTTAAAGTCAAGTTATACGTCAGCTTAAACAGGCTTCCCATATTGGTAGTCTTAACCTGTACTACTTCATATTCTGACGTGTATTCCCGCAGGATTTTATCAAATACACCGCTGTAATCCAAATCTTCCGGTATCGTAATATGAAGTGTTTTATAACGCGCGGCATTCTTTCGGGTTCCAAAACCGATACGGTTATATGCCAACATAACCCCGCCCAGAATCAATGTCGATAAAAGGGCATAAGCCAGATAGCCCATCCCTGCCACAAGACCGGAACACATGGCTAGAAAAATGGCGCCTATTTCCTTGGCAGAGCCCGGTACAGAACGAAACCGGACCAGGCTGAATGCGCCTGCCACTGCCACGCCGGTCCCAACGTTTCCATTCACCATCATGATCACAACGCAGACAACCGCCGGAAGCAAGGCGAGCGTCGCGACAAAACTTCTGGTATATTTTGTCCCGCATGTATAAGCGCCTGCCAGAACCAGCCCGATCACAAGGGCGCAGCCTAAGCATAATAAAAAATCTGAAACGGAAATCACCGTTGTCATATCCGTATCGAAAATCCCCCTGAAAATTGTATCAAGCATATTTGCATCCTCCTGTCTGTTTCTGTTCCTCTATCATACACCTGTAAGCAGAACCGTATTTTGAAAATGACGTTTTATAAAGATGGTTTCTTGCAAGCGCCTGCCCCATCCACAAAGGAATCCCCCCGGAAGTCTTAATCTCCATTAAAGTCTGATGATCCCCTATAAGCGGAATACCATAAATTTCGCTTCCAAGCGAAAAATCTTCCCTCCGGTAAAGAATATTTTCATCAAACGTCACACGGAAATCGCCGCCATCCAAAGCGTAATATGCTTCCCGCTCATAGGACAGAAACACCGCCGGCCTAAGGTCTTTATAATAGTCGCGGAAATACTGGATTTCTGCTCCGATCTGGGAATCGTCAGGGAGCGGCTTTCCTTGTTGAAAACTCTCCATGACTTCCTGTTCCGGCAGTTTCAGCCTGCGTTTATAGACCACAGATTTGTATTTCTTTTTAATTTCCACGAAAACCGGCTCCATCGTATGTACCGGCTTATAACTGCGTACCCGGAGCTTTTCCTTATATACGGGCCCTTCCAGGGAGCGCCGGATCAGCCGGAACGTATCTGTATCAAAATAAATATTCCGTATCGTGGTTCTTCCATAGGAATCCAGTTTCATGTAAGGTTCCATTCCCTTTATGATTTCTTCCTTTATCCGCCGTGTAAGCAGGTATTTTAATTCGTAACGCTCAAAAGTCATTTGATCTGCCATATGCTGCCTCCTGTCCTATTCCATCAAAGTATCAAATGCGGTGGAAACTTTTGCAAAATGAATGTTTTTTTGTTTTTATTTTTGATGGGAATACTATAACGTCCTTACCTTAATTTAACTTAAAACAATTATATTTTTTCAAAAGAAAAACCCGTATCAAACATTACGTTTGTACGGGCTGTAATTTATGATACTTCATAATGGAAAAACCACCGTAATCTGTAGCGATTTTTCGTCTTCTGTTTCCGCAATTATTTTCCCTCTATGGGAAGCTACGGTAGCGGCCGCAATAGAAAGCCCCAAGCCATATCCCCCTGTCCTTGAATTCCTAGAATCATCTGTACGATAAAAGCGGTCGAACAGATGATTGATCTGTTCTTTTGAAATATGTTCTGTCGTATTAAAGACAGACAGGCGGATGCGGTTCCTCTGCCTTTCCAGGGTCACGGCAACCCTGCCTTTTTCATCTGAATATTTCATAGCGTTATCTAGAAGAATTGTCATCAGGCTTCGTATTGCCTTTTCGTCCCCTTTCATAGAAAGCATTGGCGTAATAACGCCGGTTAAAACCTTTTCCTGTATTTTTGCTGGGGCCTGGAAGGTATGGAATACCTCCTCCACTACATCAGACAATGGAAACTCGATTTCCATTTCTTTGTTCTGCCCTTCCTCCATCCGTGAAAGCGTCACCATTGCATTAGTTAAATCTGCCAGTCTTTTTGTCTGGCCCTGGATATCTTTCAGCCATTCGTTCTCACCAAAGTCCATTTCCAAAACCTCTGTATCGGCGTCTATAATCGTCAGGGGCGTCTTTAACTCATGCCCGGCATCTGTGATGAAACGCTTCTGCTTTTCGTAATTATCTGAAAACGGCTTTACAATACGGGAGGATAGGTAAATCAACAAAACAAAGACCGACAAAAGCCCAACTACAGAAACGCTTACAGCGGTAGCCAGAAGACTTTGGAATGTATCCAGCTGCCTCCTGCAGTCCAAAAAAATAACCCTGGTTTCCCCTCCATAAGGACAGCATAGATATCGATACCTATGCAAGAACCCCCTCTCGGATTGCTCTTCCCAAACCTCCAAGGCATATGCTTGGGCATCTGCGAAATCAATCGTAACCGTTTTTTGGGTATCCGTAAAAATAACATTCCCCTGTTCATTCAACAGGACAGAGAAATATCGGGATTCATATGGGATTTCCGCAGACATAAACCGTCTGCCACCTTTTTTATCAATCGGAAATTCATGAGGGAACCTTCCGGAATTTTCCCCCAAAACCTCAAGAATCCGATCCGCGTCCCGCACCATTTTCTTGTAGTTTATAACCCCCACAATCCCTTCGATCACCAAAAGTACAATAAGCAGGGACATCATAGAGGCTGCAATCAATTTGATCCGCAGTTTTTTTATCATGCCAGTTCCTCCAAAGAATACCCCGCGTTTCTGGTTGCTTTGATCTGAACGTTCGCATGGAGCGCGGATAACTTTTTTCTCAAATAAGAGACATATACCCAGACCACATTGATTTCCGCCTCAGCATCATATCCCCATATTTTTTCCAAAAACCGTTCGGAAGAAATCAGCTGATTTGGATTGCTCATCATAAGCTCCAGCATTTGAAATTCTTTATTTGCCAGGCGGAAACTCCCCATAGACGTAGAAAGTTCAAATGTTGCCCGATCCAATGTAATATTTCCCTTTGTCAATTTAGAATTCGCCTGCGCTGTCTGCGTCCTAGTTATCGCCCGGATTCTGGCTAAAAGTTCCTTGGAATGAAACGGCTTCGCCAGATAGTCATTTGCCCCGGCGTCCAGCCCCTCCACCTTATCGTCTACCTCTGCCTTCGCAGTCAGCAGCAAAACCGGAATCAGGCTGCCCCGTTCTCTTACCTTCTTTAATACGGTAAGCCCATCCACTTTGGGCATCATAATATCTAAAATCACGGCATCATAATTATCCATTTCCAGATAATCCAATGCGCTCTGTCCATCATAGACAGCATCCACGGAATAGTTGTTCCGCTCCAAAATTGCCACCAGTGCTTTTGCTAATGCTTTTTCATCTTCTGCCAGCAATAACCGCATGTTACACGCTCCTCCCCTAGAGCATTTTTTCACACGCTCTAGCCAGTTTTTCCTTAATAATAATAACATAACCTTAAATGAACTTAAAAACTCCCTTGATTCACCACAATTTTAATTGTCGGATATTATACCATATTTTTTCCCTACCGTCGTTACTTTTTATGCCATGCAATGTCGAAAACTGCATCCTTTTGCGGCAAAACAAATCAATATGCTGTCACGAACTACCGTTGACAACGGCCCGTTCGGGCGGTATCATACTTACAGCGGTATCCACCGCAGCTACCCTGCGCGATTACCGCAAAAACATTCTATAATTCTATAATAGAAAACAACCTGCGAACGGACAGAAAAACAAATAGGATAGAAAGCGACCTACGAACGGACATGAAAACAATACTGCTGATAGAAGACGACAAAGACTTAAATGCCGGGCTTGTCTATGACCTGGAAATGGAACAATACAAAGTCTGCGCTGCATTTACACTGGACGAAGGCAGACGGCTCTTTGAACGGGAACGCGCAGACCTGATCCTGTTAGATGGCAACCTGCCGGACGGCGACGGGTTTGATTTTTGCCGGGCGGTAAAGGCGGATCATCCAATCCCGGTTATTTTACTAACCGCAAGGGATATGGAGCAGGATGAAATGCGGGGATTTGACTACGGTGCGGACGACTATATTACAAAGCCTTTTAAACTGCCAATCCTCCACCGAAGAATCCGTGCGGCGCTGCGTAAGGCAGGCACGCAACAGATGGACCATCGGCATGGGAATCCTTATGGCAATACTTATGACGACGGATTTTTATGTATTGATTTTGACGGTTTTACAGCCATGCGGGACGGGACCGCGGTCACCTTGACGCCTACAGAATTTAAAATTGTGCGGCTGTTGACCGCAAACGCGGATAAAGTCATGACCAAACGGCTGCTGCTGGAAAAAATATGGGACCACGACGGCAATTTCGTAGATGAACACGTCGTCGCGGTGAACATAAACCGGCTGCGCAAAAAAATAGAATCCGACGGCCATACTTACATAAAAACACTCTACGGTATGGGCTACCAGTGGAACGCCAGGAAATAGAAAAATAGAAAGGCAGGGCCAAATATATGGAAAAACTACTGTTTGCAGCCTCCCTGCTGCTTTTTATCTTATGCGCCTGCATAGCCGCCTCTGTCCGCATCAGCCTGGTACGCTATACGGAAAGCCTTATGGACAGCCTAGACGCCATGCTTGCAGGCAAAAGCGGCATTGATTTTGCGGTCGGCCAGGAAACGCTGGTCGGAAAAATCCAGATGAAAATGTGCCAGCTCCAAGAATGCATCGAACAGAAATCGCAAGAAAGCCTGCGCCAGAAACAACTGCTGGAATCTATGATCTCCGATATTTCCCACCAGGTGAAAACACCGGTCGCCAGCCTGCGGATGTACCATAGCTTTCTGGAACGGGATGGGCTGACGGAGGAAAAACGGGCGGAATTTTTACGCGCGGCGCAACGACAGGCGGATAAGCTGGAATTTCTTATGGCAGGCATGATCCGCATGTCCCGTCTGGAGGCCGGGATTATTAAAGTACAGCCCAATAGAAATTCCATATACGAACTGCTGGCACAGGCGGTTTGCGACGCAGCTTTAAAAGCCGAGGAAAAAGGCATCGATATCCGTATAGACTGTCCGCAAGGGCTGGAGGCATATTTCGACCCAAAATGGACGGCAGAAGCGGTATTTAACCTTGTAGACAATGGGATAAAGTACACGCAGGCAGGTGGAAAACTGGAAATTTCGGCTGGAAAAACCGATTTTTTTGTAAGAATCTGCATCCATGACAACGGGAAAGGCATTGCACAAGAGCATATCCCCCAGATTTTTCAGCGTTTTTACCGGGAACCGGAACTGGCGGATACCGAGGGACTGGGGCTTGGCCTGTACCTGGCGCGGGAAATTGTAATGAAACAAAACGGGTTTTTGGAAGTGCACTCTGAAATAGGCGCAGGTACGCAGATATGCGTAAATCTGCCTGTTGGGAAAGAATGGCTACCGCAAACATGCATATTACCACCCAAAAAACCACATGCTATCATGCCAGTAGGCTAACAGAAACAAGCAGTCCATGTGGACAAAAAAGAACCCCCGAACCGTATTGTTGTACAGTCCGGGGATTCTTTTTATTTTTTTCAGTAGTTAAACACCCTAACACAATTATCTCATATCTGTTACTTTTGTGAGAACAGTTTGAGATAATCTTTTCCTATGCTTATTTTATGCTTATTCTATACTTATTCCATGCTGAGTTTCATTTATATATTGCTTATTTTCATATATATTGTTTACTTTTTATTTCTTTTATTTATACATGCTTGTTTTTTATACATTTTTGCCAACAAAACCACAGGCGAAACAGACGGAAAGGAAGGACAGCGACATGGACTATATTTTACAGACGGAAAACCTAAAAAAATATTACGGCGAAGGCCCAACGGCCACAAAAGCGTTAGACGGCGTAAGCATCGCCGCCAGGCAGGGCGAATTTATTTCTATTATTGGCACAAGCGGCAGCGGGAAATCTACATTGTTAAATATGCTTGGCGGGCTGGATGTGCCCTCATCCGGGAGCGTCAAAATCAGGGGCAAAGAAATCGCAAAGATGAACGACGAACATCTTACCGTATTCCGCCGCAGAAACATTGGATTTGTATTCCAAAACTATAATCTGGTGCCTATTTTAAACGTCTACCAGAATATCGTACTCCCTATCGAACTGGACGGCAACAAAATAGACCAGGCATACATCAGCAGGATTATCCGCATGCTGCACCTGGAAGAAAAGCTGGAAAACCTGCCGAACAACCTCTCCGGCGGACAGCAGCAGCGAGTAGCCATTGCGCGCGCGCTGGCCGGAAAACCCGCAATTATCCTTGCCGACGAACCGACCGGAAACTTGGATTCCAAAACTTCCCTGGAAGTCATGCAGCTTTTAAAAATGACAAGCGCACAATTTGGCCAGACGCTAGTTATGATTACACACAACCCACAGCTGGCGCAGATCGCCGACCGGATGTTACATATCGAAGATGGAAAGATCGTAACGCATTAAAAAAGGATAATACAAGACCGCAACACAATCAAAAAGGAGCCGCAACATGAAATTATTAGAAAACAACAACCGCAAATTTATTAAAACGCTTTCCCAAAACTGCCTGAAAGCAAACCGGGTTCGAAATGCCATTGCCGTTTTAGCCATTGTACTGACAGCCGTTTTATTTATGGCACTGGCGACCGTGCTGGAAGGCGCGCAGATTTCCGAAAAAAACCAGAAGCTGCGCCAGGCGGGTACAAAACTTATGGTGTCCATTAAAAACCTGACTGCAGATGAAGCGCAGCGGATTGCCTCCGCGCCGGAGTTTACCGTTTCCGCCATAGAACGGTACGCAGTAACTGTCACCAACCCGCAATTAAGCCATATGCAGGCGGCTGCCGGCTGGGTAGACGAAACATCTATGCAATACAGCTTTATGGAGCTAGCAAAAGGCCATTATCCACAGGCGGAAGACGAGATCGCCTGCGATACCGAAGTGCTGCGCCTGCTAGGCCTTCCGGAGCAAACGGGCACTTCCTTTGTACTCCAGTACACGGCGGGGGACGCCGACATGGAGCTGCCCGTAACCGTATGCGGGTTCTGGGAAGGAATAAAATATGAACAGCGCGCGTCCCTACTCGTTTCCGAAACCTTTGTAGAACATGCGATAGAAAAATACGAGGGGGAATATGCGCCGTATAAACAAGCGAACTACGATGTCCGTGGAAATTTTGCAGATGAAACAGACGTCTCCGTGCAGCTTGACCGCATGCTGAAACGGCTGGGGTACAACCCGCACGCCGGGCGTGAAGAAGACGGTTTTGTCATCCACCATGTCAACCCGGTATACGGGCAGCCCGTCCAGACTTCCAGCGATACTTACGCGGCTGCCGGCATCGGCGCGCTGCTGATCGTACTGGCCGGATATCTGATCATCTACAATATTTTTAAGATTTCGATTGAAAAGGATATTCGCCTGTACGGGCAGCTAAAGACAGTCGGAACCTCTCCAAGACAAATCCGCTACATGGTAACCAGGCAAGGCAGCGTACTTTCAGCGGCCGGTATCCCGGCGGGCCTAATCTTTGGGTGGCTGCTTGGAAACGCGCTGCTGCCGCTTGTCATGGCGCACAGCTCTTTTCAGGAGACGTCATTTGTCATCCCATCCGCCTGGGTATGGATTTTGTCCGCCCTCTTTACCTTCCTGACCGTAAAGGTCAGCTGCGCCAGGCCCGGGCGGATCGCCGGGAAAATTTCCCCGATCGAAGCATTAAAATACCACGGATATTCCAAAAGCCGCAAAAAGTGCAAAAGAGGCGGGCAGTCCGCGCACCGGATTGCGTCCATGGCGGTTGCAAACCTTGGCAGGAACAAAGGCAAAAGCGTGCTTGTTATCCTTTCAATCTCGTTGAGCGCCGTGCTGTTTAATTGCGCATTAAATTACAGCGCATGCATGGACCTGGAAACGTATGTCCGGCGTGAAATGATAACCGATTTTGACATACGCAGCGCAGGGTATTTAAAACCTTCTATGGAAGATTATGAAAAAACCGTGCCGCAAGATGCGATGCGCCGCTTAGGACAACTGGATGGGGTTACAGACTTTTCCCGTATCTATTGCAGGATACTGCCAGACGAAGAACTGGTAACCGGGCTGGAAGATACCGGCAACGTTATCCGGATCAACGGCAAAGAAACGCCGGACCAGATCACCGAATTTGACCGCAACAGAATGCTGTACGGAATGAATGAACAGGGTTTCCGCCATCTAAAGCTTATCGAAGGAACGATTGACTATCAGAAACTTTGCAGCGGCAATTATGTAGTTATGGCCGGCTTTTTATCCGACACCGGAAACTATTACTATGAGAGCCAGGAATTCCATGCGGGCGACGTCATCGGTCTGGAAATCGACGGGACGGTAAAAGAATACACCGTTATGGCGGTAGCGGGCGCTGCAAGCTCCCAGTGCATGAGCTACAGCAAGGGCGGCTATGAATCGGCGGTATTTGCGGAACCGGTCTTTTCCAATCTGTTCCCGGAGATGAAAAACCCGATCCACTGCCTGTTTAACGCGCAGGAAGGGGCATTTGACTCACTGAACGAACAGTCCATGGACATCGCGGCGCAAAACGGCCTCACTGTGCTCACAAGGCTGACTGCGGAAGAAGAGTTCCGGCAGATGCAGCGCACGTTCCACATGGGCGGCATGATCGTATCCGCTATTTTAGGCGCCATCGGCGTATTAAATCTGGCAAATGTCATTTTAACAGGCATCATCGCCCGGCAGCGCGAGTTTGCATCCATGCGCAGCATCGGCATGACAAAACATCAGCTGCAGACACTGATTGTAATCGAAGGCGCCATGTATACCCTGTTTGCAGGGGCCACGGCAATGCTGCTGAGCGCGTTTTTATCGGTAGCGCTTGTGCAGCGTCTAGCCGCTGGCATGTGGTATATGAAATACCATTTTACCATCCTGCCCGCAGCCATTGTTTCATGCGCCTGCATCTTTTTGGCCGCCGGCCTCAGCGCATGGGCCGGACGGCTGTCGAACAGCGGGAGCATTGTAGACCGGCTTAGGGATTCACAGTAACGCGATGATACAAAACGCTTGTTTCGGGCATTCTATTTTTTCCGTTTCCGCTCCGGCAGCTCCGCCCACATCCCGGCGACCATCTGCTGCAGCTGTTCCCGGTCTTCCAGCACCGTACATGGGAGCATCTCCTTCGCCCCCTGGTACGGCGCTACCGGCACGCTGTCGGGCATAGACGCCCTGCTTGTTTCCGTAATCTTTATCATTAATTCGCCGGAATCGTAGATACCGCCAAATATCCGGTCGTTATAATAAAATACGTATCCGCCCATCATAGGGATATTGCGTACTCCCGAAAGCCCGCAAAGCTGGTCCATTACATATTCCATCATCCGTTTGTTTTGTTCTTTTCCCATATTCCAACCTCCCTTTCAACTCTGCCAAAGCGGCATATTGCATTTAAAATTTTCCACCGCCGCCCCCATGCGTCGCACCGGAAGACGACGTGTGCGTACTGGAACCTCCCGAACTGCCCGTATGGCCCGGGCCGTCGTTTTCTTTCGGCTTTTCCCTACGCGAAATATGCCGGTACAAAAACAAATCGCTTTGCTTCGTCAGTTTCATGCTGCCCTGTTTGACATAGCTATCCGCCGCCGGCTGGCTGTACACCGATTTCAACTTGCTCCTCATAATCCCTGTCGCCAGCAAGGAAATCAAAAATCCGACGCCAAACGCAAGAGCGAGCCCTCCAAGATACGGAAACGGCTTTTTGGGTAGATGGCCCGCGTCATACGGTTTTCCTGCGCGCGCCTGCGTCAGATAATCGTCGCACAGCGACGCAAATGTAGTAAATGCCGCCGCATATTCCCCTTTTGCCAGATCGTCCAAAAATTGTTCCGACATATACTCCAATCCCGCATCTGTAACAGCCGTTATCCCAAATCCTCTCGTCGATATGTACCAGTCCCGTTCCTGCATGCTAATAAGAAACAATATCCCGTCTTTGCCGGCTCCAAACCCGTAGCCCTTTTGATCATAAAAATCATCGGCAAATTCCATCGCGGACCTCCCGTCCAGCGATTTTCTCGTAACGACTACAAGGTCTGCCCGCTGCCTTATACTGACTTCATCCAGCTTATCCAGCAGTTTTGCCTCTTCACCGTCTGAAAGCAGGTTCGCCTGGTCGACCAGCCTTGGATGACCTTGCTGCGCATAATCCTGCAGTTTTGCTCCCCCGCTTTCTGAAAGCAAGTCCACCTGGTCG
>CASUON010000033.1 GCA_949457475.1 uncultured Lachnospiraceae bacterium | reverse complement strand
CGCCTTATACCGTCGAGGCGCCTGCGCTTGACGACGACCAGACAGTACAGGCGCCGCCGATGGCCGATGCAAACGGCTTGGACGATATGCAGACCGTCGCGGCTGATAACGATCCGTTGGCTGGATTGGGCATCGGGGAAGATTTCTTTACCAAGATGGAAAACGGGGAGGAAGTGACGACCGAAATCCCAACTGGCATGGAGGGGCTTGGAGATATTTTTGGAGACAGCCCGGACAGCGGACAGCAGGAGGAACCGGCGGAACCGCAGCCGGCAGCGCAGGAACCGCAGGATGCGGCGCCGATGATGCAGATGGACCCTGGGCTTTCCGCGGAAATCAACTCCGACCTGACAGAGATTTTAAGCGAATCAGACGAAGAGGCGCTGGCGGAACTAAGCGATATTTTGAATCCGCCTGCAAAAGAAAAAGAGGATAAGCCGCCCCAGCGAAAAAGCGACGACCCGTTTTCGGATGCCCCGGAGTATGGTTTTGCGGAAATGTCAGATAAGGAAAAAGAGGAACCAGGCAAGAAGAAAAAGAAGGAAAAAAATCCAAACAGTATTTTCGCAAAGCTGTCGCGTGTCTTGTTTGGCACGCCGGAAGAGCTAAACCCGGAACTTGCGGCGGAATACGAGGCCGCAAAAGCCGCGGCCGGCGGCGAGCCGGACCCGAAAGAGATAAAGGAAAAGAAAAAAGCCGAAAAAGAATTAAAAAAGCAGCAGAAAAAAGAAGCAGCGGAGCTAAAGAAACAGGAAAAAGACGCTGCGAAAGCCGAAAAGGCGGCGCAGAAGGCGGCAAAAGCGGCAAGCAAGCCGAAAAAGGAAAAAAAGCCAAAAAACAAAGCACCGAAAGAGCCGCCGTTGCCAAAGGTACCGGTGATTATGATGTGGGCGCTTTCTTTGTCTTTGATGGTGCTGATCCTGCTGGCTTCGTCGCTGCTCGGCTATTCCGTGCCGGTGCGTGCGTCCAAGGAAGCGTTTGAGAGCGGGGATTATGTGACGGCCTATGCGAAATTGCAGGGCGTAAAAGTGAAAAAAGCCGACGAGGAGCTGTTTCAGGCAGCTTCGACACTGGCGGGGATACAGACGCAGCTGGACGCCTATACTTCTTTAATGGAGCAAAAGCAGTACGAGATGGCGTTAGACGCATTGATCCGCGGGGCGGGTAGATGCCGGCTTCACTCCGCAGACGCGCAGGAATGGGGCGTATCCAAACAGCTTGGGGCATTGGAGACACAGTTTCACCAGCTGTTGAAAGAACAGTTCGACGTTAGCAAACGGAAAGCAAAAATACTGTATAAAATCAGCAAGCGTAGCGAATATACGCTGGAGCTGCATAAGATTTTAAGTAAGTTAGGATTGTACGATTTATGATTGCGATTATAGATTATGATGCGGGAAATCTAAGCAGTGTCAAAAAAGCGCTGGCAAGCCTTGGCAAGGAGGCGGAAGTTACGCGGGATATCCAAAAGATTGTCCACGCTGACCGGGTGATCCTTCCAGGGGTCGGCTCTTTTGGCACGGCAATGGATATGATTAAAAAATACGGGCTGGATAGAGCCATTTATGAGGTAGTTGAAAAGGGCACGCCGTTTCTGGGCATCTGCTTAGGGCTTCAGCTGCTGTTTGAAGGCAGCGAGGAAAGCGGCGGCGTGGAAGGCTTAGGCGTGCTGCCAGGGCGTATCGTGAAGCTACCGGAGGATGCGGGCCTTAAAATCCCGCATATTGGCTGGAATTCACTGACGCTGCAAAATGAAGGCAGACTGTTTACCGGAATTGCGCAGCAGCCGTACGTATATTTTGTCCATTCGTATTATTTGCAGGCGGAGCAGGAACAGATTGTAAAAGCGGTGACGTCGTACGGCGCCACAATCCATGCGTCCGTAGAACGGCAAAATGTATTTGCCTGCCAGTTCCATCCAGAAAAGAGCAGCCGTATTGGGCTTCAGATTTTGGACAATTTTACAAACGTGCAGGGAGGTGTATAGGCGGTGTTTACCAAAAGGATTATACCCTGCCTGGACGTCAATAACGGACGGGTTGTAAAAGGGGTCAATTTTGTCAATCTGCGGGACGCCGGGGACCCGGTGGAGATTGCGGCCGCGTATGACGCGGCGGGGGCGGACGAACTTGTATTTTTGGACATTACCGCCTCTTCAGACGCCCGCGCAACGGTCGTCGATATGGTGCGCCGGGTGGCGGAGAAAGTATTCATCCCATTTACCGTAGGCGGCGGGATACGTAGCGTCGACGACTTCCGGGCAATTTTGCGCGAGGGCGCGGATAAGATATCGATAAATTCGGCAGCTATTGAAAATCCAGCGCTGATTAGCGAAGCGGCGGATAAATTTGGCAGCCAGTGCGTAGTCGTAGCAATCGACGCCCGGCGAAGGGCAGACGGAACGGGGTGGAATATATATAAGCACGGTGGGCGCATAGATGTAGGTATTGACGCCGTAGAGTGGGCAATCCGCGCCGACCGGCTCGGGGCAGGCGAAATCCTTTTGACAAGCATGGACTGCGACGGGACAAAAGCAGGCTATGACTTAGAGCTTACGCGTACGATCGCGGAGAACGTGGGGATTCCGGTTATCGCCTCCGGCGGGGCGGGCACAAAGGAACATTTCTATGAAGCGCTGACCAAAGGGAAGGCGGACGCGGCGCTTGCGGCGTCTTTGTTCCATTATAAAGAGCTAGAGATTATGGAGCTGAAAAATGACCTGGCGGCGCGGGGCGTATCTGTCAGGAGGTAGATGGATCAATTGTCTGGAACATAAGGTTTTAATCTAAGGTGCAAGGCGCGGGAACTCAGATTTCATACCGGATGTAGGCAGGCATGCAAACAAAAGAAGAGGAAGAAAAGAATATGGGGCAGATTGAAAATGACTGGCTACCCGCAATCCAGGGGGAATTTAAAAAGCCGTATTACAAGGAACTGTTTACGTTTGTACAGCAGGAGTACAGTACGAGGAAGATTTTTCCGCCGAAAGAAGATATTTTTAACGCGCTGCATTTAACGCCGCTGTCAGAAGTAAAAGTATTGATTCTAGGGCAGGATCCGTATCATAATGAACACCAGGCGCATGGGCTGAGCTTTTCCGTACTGCCGAACGAACCGGCCCCGCCGTCGCTCCAGAATATCTACCAGGAGCTGGCGGATGATCTGGGGTGCTATATTCCGAATAACGGATTTTTGGAAAAGTGGGCGAAGCAGGGCGTACTGCTTTTGAATACCGTACTGACTGTCCGTGCGCACCAGGCGAATTCCCATCAGGGGAAAGGGTGGGAGCATTTTACCGATGCGATCATCCAGGCTGTAAATGGGCAGGACCGGCCGATTGTCTATATGCTGTGGGGCAGGCCGGCGCAAAATAAAGCCAGCATGCTGCACAATCCAAAGCATTTGGTATTAAAAGCGCCGCATCCGAGCCCGTTGTCCGCATACCGCGGCTTTTTCGGATGCAGGCATTTCAGCCAGGCGAATACGTTTTTGCAGGAGCATGGCGTAGAGCCGATCGACTGGCAGATTGAAAACCTGTAGGAAACTGTGGTTTTATCCTAAAGTATACGCATTTAAAGGCCGATGAATATTATAAGGGGGCAAAGGGCCTTTCCCGGCGCGTAAACAGGTGCGGGAAGTTCGAAAAAAGTTGTGCCCATGGGCGTCATTACAACACAGGACAAGGATGTCCCAAAAATCAAAGGAGTGAGAAAATATGGCAGGAATATCAGCATATGATTCAAATTCAATCAGTATTTTGTTTTCAAGCCTGCCGGGGGCCTCTGGAGGGGTATCCCCGATGAGTGCGATGTCCGCATCCATTATGGATTATAAAATGGTAAGCAGCGGGAATTACTTGCGGCTGATGAAATCCTATTTCGCAAAAACGGATGCGGAAGAGTTCCGAAAAGCGTTTGGAAACGGCAAGGCAGGCTCCAATTCGGTTTCAAAGGATTCCGCGTCTACACTTGGCAATGTGAAAAGCGCTGCGGAGGAACTGGAAGATTCTGCATCCAGCCTGGTACGTGGGACGGTATTTCAAAAAGTAAGCGAAACCGACTCGTCCGGCAAGACGACAAGCACGTACGATACGGATAAAATATACAAGGCAGTAAAAGCGTTTGCCGATGATTATAACAGCGTTATAAAGGCTGCGGACGGCGTAAAGACGAACGGGCTGAAAAAAACGGCGGTCAATATGATTAATTATACCGAGAAAAACGCTTCGGCGTTAAGCGCGGTCGGTATTTCCATCGGCAGCGATTACCAGCTGTCGATCAATGAAGAGGCGTTTAAAGGCGCGGATATGAACAAGATAAAATCGCTGTTCCACGGTTCTGGCTCTTATGCCAACAATATCAAGTCGCAGGCTTCTATGATCGCGTATAAGGCGGGGAATGAGACGTCGAAGTCGAATACGTATACAAATACAGGCAATTTCAGTTCTACGTATTCGTCGGGCGCGATGTGGGACAGTTTCTTTTAACAGTTTCTTTCAAAAAATTTTTTAAAAATTTTTTTCAAAAGATAACGTTCGAAACGATTATCGATGAGGGCGTGTTACAGTGCGTACCTGAAATTTTAGACATGTTTGAAATCGAAACTGCTTTCCACGAAGTGGAATTCGGATTGCGGGAATAGATTTGGAATACGTTCAAAAAAGGCGGAAGGAGAAAGGATTTTCTCAGCCGCCTTTTTCTATGCGCACGGCGTCCAAAGAAAGTATGTCGGCAAGCTGGCGGACGCCAGGCGCTCGAGTAGGGGAAGTAACATTACCTACTTGATTTTTTCGATTTTTTTTGAAAAAATGTATTTCTCTGTAACCTTTTGCCATCCTCATTTGTATTATCAGTGAAAGGCCTTTTAATAAAAACAAAGATGAGGATCACTCATGAAGCAGTCAATCAATGAACTGATGGGATGTTACCGGGACAATCTTTTTGCCGTTGCTTTTAATGTATGCAAAAATGCGGCGGATGCGGATGACGTCGTGCAGGAGACTTTCTTGCAGTATTATGTAGCAGGAAAAGATTTTGACAGCGAACAGCATATCCGGGCATGGCTGATCCGGGTGGCGGTCAATAAGGCAAAAAATATTACGCGTTCATTTTGGCGCCAGCACAAGGTGCCATTGGAAGAGTATATGGAAACACTTGCTTTTGAGACGTCGGAGGATGCGGAGCTGTT
Source organism: uncultured Lachnospiraceae bacterium (assembly GCA_949457475.1). Taxonomy (GTDB): domain Bacteria; phylum Bacillota; class Clostridia; order Lachnospirales; family Lachnospiraceae; genus Eubacterium_J. The sequence goes on along the minus strand of CASUON010000033.1, from coordinate 12,577 downwards.
TGAGGCCGTTATGAAACTTCCGCAAAAATACCGGATTGTGGTGCATCTGTATTATTACGAAGATTATTCGGTCTGCGAAATCGCATCATTATTAAAGATATCAGAAAGCAACGTCAAAGTCAGGCTAATGCGTGGGCGCGCAATGCTCAGGGAAGCATTAAAGGAGGAATGGGAAAATGACGAATAAGGAGAAATATAAAAAAGCATTTTCAACATTACACGCCTGTAATGAAATTTTTTTGGAGGAAGAGACTATGAAGAGAAGAAAACATACATTGATGAAAAAAGTAGTTGCTGCAAGCGCAGCGATCGTTGTAGCATGCGGAGGTATGACAGCAGCATATGCGGCTGACCTCGGCGGGATTCGTGAAACGCTGACGATGTGGTTCCATGGGGAAGAGACAGAGGTTACCGCTACCAAAGTCGGGGAAAATAGCTACCGGTACACGTTTACCGACTCAGAAGGCAATCCGCAGGAACTAAACGGCGGGGGCGTGGTCATCGACGATGACGGGAGCGAGCGCCCTGCTACGGCACAGGAAGTACTAGATGATTTTTCGGACGAGGTTGTCTATACGGACGACGGAGAGGTTAAGCTGGTAAGCTATGACCTGAAAAAGGAACTCAATATCACAGATATGTTTGATAAAGACGGCATTTGCAAGGTTGCTATAAAAGATGGCAAAAAGAAAATCTATTTTACCATCGAGAATGAAGGAGACGAGTGCATCAGTTTTGAGAAGACGCAAGAAGAGCCAAAAAATGCGCAGGAGTATACGATTATTGAATAAAAATAAAAATAAAAATGAGAAACGGCATATGTTGATTGCATAAAAAATGTGAAGCAATATACAGTTATTGAATCAGAATGCCCCATCCGAATGGATGGGGCATTTTTACATTGTATTCGTTAATTATCGGCCGCATCGTTTTCAGACATCGAATATACATGCCGTTTCCTTGCCATTTCGTCGCTATCTAGGTATTCGTCATAAGTCGTTACCTTATCAATAATTGTGCCGTCCGGCAAAAATTCGATAATCCGGTTTGCAGTCGTCTGCACAACCTGGTGGTCGCGGCAGGCGAATAGGATCGTACCAGAGAATTTCATCATGCCGTTGTTTAACGCGGTGATCGCCTCCATGTCTAGGTGGTCGGTTGGCTCGTCAAAAATCAGTACGTTTGAGCCTTCAATCATCATGCGGGAAAGCAGCACACGCACTTTTTCACCGCCGGAGAGCACTTTCATTTTTTTTACGCCATCTTCCCCAGCAAAGAGCATCCGGCCGAGGAATCCGCGTACATATGTGGCGTCTTTGATTTCGGAGAACTGTGTCAGCCATTCGGTAATGGACAGGTTATTGTCAAAAATCTCCGTATTATCTTTTGGAAAATAGGACTGGCTTGTCGTTACGCCCCATTTGTAATTGCCTTCGTCCGGCTCCAGTTCCCCGGCTAGGATTTTAAACAGCGTTGTTTTAGCAAATTCATTGCTGCCTACGAACGCAATCTTGTCATCGTGCCCCATAGTAAACGATACATGGTCTAGTACTTTCACGCCGTCTATAGTTTTGCTGATATCATCCACGGTAAGCACTTCGTTGCCGATTTCCCGCACAGGGCGAAAATCGATGTAAGGGTACTTGCGGCTGGACGGCTTGATTTCCTCCAGCTGGATTTTTTCCAGCGCGCGTTTTCGGGAAGTCGCCTGTTTGGATTTGGAGGCGTTGGCAGAAAAGCGGGAAATAAATTCCTGCAGTTCTTTGATCTTTTCTTCTTTTTTCTTATTTGCCTCTTTCATCTGTTTGATTAAAAGCTGGCTGGATTCGTACCAGAAATCGTAGTTGCCGGCATAAAGTTGGATTTTGCCATAATCGATATCCGCCGTATGGGTGCAGACTTTGTTCAGGAAATACCGGTCGTGGGATACTACGATTACGGTGTTGTCAAAGTTAATTAAAAACTCTTCCAGCCATGCGATCGCGTCCAGGTCTAAGTGGTTGGTCGGCTCGTCTAAAAGCAGGATGTCCGGCGCGCCAAACAGCGCCTGCGCCAGCAGGATTTTTACTTTATATGCGCCGGGCAGGTCTTTCATAAGCGAACTGTGCTCTTCCGTTGGGATTCCAAGCCCATTTAGCAGCGTTGCCGCGTCTGATTCTGCGTTCCACCCGTCCATTTCGGCAAACTCCGCCTCCAGTTCGCTGGCACGGATGCCGTCGTCGTCGGTGAAATCCTCTTTGGCGTAAATGGCGTCCTTTTCCTTCATAATGTCGTAGAGCCTTTGGTTGCCCATAATTACGGTTTCGAGGACGGTGAAATTGTCGTATTGGAAATGGTCCTGTTTTAAAAAGGACAGGCGCTGGCCCGGGGTAATTACGACGTCCCCTGTGGTCGGTTCCAGCTCTCCGGTCAGTATTTTTAAAAACGTGGATTTGCCGGCGCCGTTCGCCCCGATCAGGCCATAGCAGTTGCCCTCGGTGAATTTGATATTGACGTCTTCGAATAAGGCTTTTTTGCCTAAACGTAGCGTTACATTATTTGCGCTTATCATAAATAATTTCCTTTCATAATTACTAGTTTTTACTGGTTTTTATACTGGTTTTTGTCTGCCTGTTTTTTGTTATGCATCCACTTCCTGTTTATTATACATAAAACTGGTATAATTTCAAGGAAAAACCGCTCGGGCCGGCAATAAAATATACCGTTGTTTCGTATAAAAAAGGCATGGTCTGCTTTACCGCGCTGACTTGCCGGTATCTATTGTGCACAGATTGTCTTTTAAAAAATTCACAGATTATGGTAATTTGTACAGAGAAGAATCTTTACAATCGACAAATTAAATGCTAAAATTATAGCATAAAGTCGTTAAAGACAAAAAAGAAGGAGGATAAACATAATGCCTAGAGCAAAAAAATCTATGGATGGTAATACAGCAGCAGCTCATGTAGCATATGCGTATACAGAAGTTGCAGCTATTTACCCAATCACTCCGTCCAGCCCAATGGCTGATACAGTAGATCAGTGGTCTGCGGCAGGGCAGGAGAACATTTTCGGAGATCAGGTAAAAGTAGTGGAAATGGAATCAGAAGCAGGTGCTGCAGGTGCAGTGCATGGTTCCCTCGCTGCAGGCGCTTTGACAACAACCTTTACAGCTTCACAGGGCTTGCTGTTAATGATCCCGAATATGTACAAAATTGCTGGTGAATTGCTTCCGTGCGTATTTGATGTATCTGCACGTACCGTTTCTACACAGGCGCTGAACATTTTTGGAGATCACAGTGACGTATATGCCTGCCGTCAGACAGGTTTTGCAATGATGTGTGAGACAAATCCGCAGGAAGTTATGGACTTAAGCCCGGTTGCGCATCTGGCGACTATTGAAGGCAAAGTTCCGTTCCTTAACTTCTTTGACGGTTTCCGTACATCCCATGAAATTCAGAAGATTGAGACATGGGACTATGCAGATCTGAAAGAAATGTGCAACATGGACGCTGTAAAAGCATTCCGTGAGCATGCATTAAATCCGGAACATCCGGCTATGCGCGGTTCCCACGAAAATGGAGACGTATTCTTCCAGCATCGTGAGGCATGCAATAAGGTATATGATGAATTACCGGCAATCGTATCCAAATATATGGGTATGGTAAATGAAAAGCTCGGCACAAATTACGACTTATTTAACTACTATGGCGCAGAAGACGCAGACCGTGTTATTGTTGCCATGGGTTCTGTCAATGACGTTGCAGAAGAAGTAATCGACTATTTGAACGCAAGAGGGGAAAAAGTAGGCTTGATTAAAGTCCGCTTATATCGCCCATGGGTATCTGAAGCATTCTTAAAGGTTCTTCCAAAGACCGTTAAGAAAGTAGCAGTACTTGACAGGACAAAGGAACCAGGTTCCTTAGGCGATCCGTTATTCTTAGACGTAGCCGCTACACTTCGTGAAGCAGGTCTGGATGCAATCGTTCTGACCGGCGGCCGCTATGGATTAGGCTCTAAAGACACACCGCCTTCTTCCATTTTTGCTGTATACACAGAACTGCAAAAAGACGCTCCGAAGCCTCGTTTTACAATCGGCATCGTAGACGATGTTACAAACTTAAGCTTACCGGAAGTAAAACCAGCTCCGATCACAGCTGCAGAAGGTACCGTAGAATGTAAGTTCTGGGGCCTTGGCGGTGACGGTACCGTAGGTGCAAATAAGAACTCTACAAAGATTATCGGCGACCACACAGACAAATTTATCCAGGCATACTTCCAGTATGACTCCAAGAAGACCGGCGGCGTTACCATTTCCCATTTGCGTTTTGGCGACAAGCCGATCAAGAGCCCATATTACATCAACCAGGCTGACTTTGTAGCATGCCATAATCCGGCTTATGTCAACAAAGGCTTCAAGATGGTACAGGATGTGAAAAAGGGCGGCGTATTTATGATTAACTGCCAGTGGTCCGATGAAGAATTAGAGCACCATTTGAATGCAGAAGCAAAGAAATACATCGCTGATAATGATATTCAGTTATACACGATCAACGCGATCGACAAGGCAATTGAAATTGGTATGGGCAAACGTACCAATACGATTTTACAGTCCGCTTTCTTTAAGCTGGCAAAAGTTATGCCAATTGAAGACGCCGTTGATTTTATGAAACAGGCTGCTAAGAAATCATATGGCAAAAAAGGCGATGCAATCGTAGAAATGAACTACAAGGCAATTGACGCCGGCGTAGATGCAGTACATAAAGTAGAGGTTCCAGCTTCTTGGTCGAATCCGCAGGCAGATCCGGCTCCGGCTGAATTAACAGGACGTCCGGAAACTGTGAAGATGGTAAAAGAGCTGATGAATCCAATTTCCATTATGGATGGCGACAGCCTTCCGGTATCCGCATTTGCTAATAATGCAGACGGGCAGTTCGAACATGGCGCATCCGCTTATGAAAAACGCGGAACGGCTGTAACAGTACCTGTATGGGATGCTGAGAAATGTATCCAGTGTAACCAGTGTGCATTTGTATGTTCGCATGCAACGATCCGTCCGTTTATGTTAAGCGCGGATGAAGTAAAAGCAGCTCCTGATAATATCAAGCTTGCAGATACAAAGCCAAAAGCTGGCGAATACAAATATACCATGAGCGTATCCCCATTAGATTGTATGGGATGCGGCGAATGTATCACAGTCTGCCCGACAAAGGCAATCGAAATGGTACCACAAGAATCCCAGGCGGCAGAGCAGCCGGTATTCGATTATTTGGTAGCAAATGTAGGCAAAAAACCTGGCATGCCAGCCGACAATACCGTAAAAGGCTCCCAGTTCAACCAGCCGTTGCTTGAGTTCTCTGGCTCTTGCGCAGGCTGTGCAGAGACATCTTATGCGCGCTTGATTACACAGCTGTTTGGCGAGCATATGTATATTTCCAATGCAACCGGATGTTCCTCTATCTGGGGCGGCCCGGCAGCTACTTCGCCATATACGGTACACAAAGATTCCAAGAAAGGCCCGGCATGGGCAAACTCCCTGTTCGAAGATAACGCAGAACATGGTATGGGTATGCAGATCGGACAGCAGGTATTGCGCGACCAGGCAATCGCAAGCGCTAAGAAATGCGCAGAATCTGATAAAGCAAGCGCTGAATTAAAAGATGCGTTTGCAAAATTCATGGAGACTAAAGATAATACAACACAGAACGCACCTGCAACGGACGCGCTTGTAGCGGAACTGGAAAAAGCTGCGGCAGCTGGATGCCCGGACGCAAAAGCTGCACTTGACAAAAAAGATTATCTCTCCAAGAAATCTATCTGGATCTTCGGTGGTGACGGATGGGCATATGATATTGGCTTTGGCGGATTAGACCATGTGCTTGCTTCTGGCGAGAATGTAAATGTTATGGTATTTGATACCGAAATGTATTCCAATACAGGCGGCCAGGCTTCCAAAGCTTCTAATATTGGTGAAGTTTGCCAGTTCGCTGCGGCAGGCAAAGAAGTAGGCAAGAAGAGCCTTACAGAAATTGCTATGAGCTATGGCTATGTATACGTAGCACAGATCGCAATGGGCGCAAATATGGCTCATGCGGTAAAAGTAATTGCAGAAGCAGAAGCATACAATGGCCCGTCTTTGATTATCGGCTATGCTCCATGTGAGCTGCACGGCGTAAAGGGCGGCATGAACCATTGCCAGGATGAAATGAAGAAAGCGGTTGCTTCAGGGTATTGGAATTTATTCTCCTACAACCCAGCATTAAAGGCAGAAGGCAAGAATCCGTTTACTCTGACATCCAAACCAGGCGATGGCACATACCAGGATTTCTTAAACAACGAGACACGTTATACACGCCTCGTAAGGGCGTTCCCGGAAAGGGCAGAAAAATTGTTCAAACAGTCCGAAGAGGCTGCAAAAGAACGTTATACGCACTTGGAGCGGCTGGTTGAACTTTATAAATAAAGGCAGTCGTCTCGATCGTACCGTGTGATACCAAACGTATCATAATAAATTAAGAAAAACCGCTGCATATCGCTGCAGCGGTTTTTCTTATGCATGGGATTTTTGAAAATGCAGTTTACAAAGTACATGGCAGATGCTAAAATGGAACTACTCAGCCGCCGTAATTTCCAATAATTTTTACATAATCTTGGAAGATGTAATTTTGGCAAAGGAGGGGGAAGGCAAAACGGCAGCATAGAAATTGCGCAGTTTCGCCGTATGCCATATTATAAGGAACTGTTTGGAGGAAGGGTCATGAATCAGAGGAGAAGTGATGCCGCTCTTAAAATTAACAGGGTGAAGCATGAACGCGAACAGCAGCAGCGGACAATGAAAAAAGAAGACTTTTTATTAAGGCAGATTGATGAGTTTCGCGATAAAGCAAAGCAGCTGCAGACTCTTTTAGACACCAAAGAAGATGAAGTACAAAAACTGCAATCAGTTGTGGCTGAAAAACAATCCAGGGCAGATAAACTGGATGAAATGATTCAGATGCGCCAGACAGAGGCGGATAGAATAGTTTCCGGCGTAAGCCGCCAGATGGACGAGCTTGTCGTACAGCTCCAGATGACCGTAGACAGGCTGGCGGAAAACACTTCGGTACAATTACAGGAATGGACGGAACGTACTTCCGGCCAAATGGAACGGATGTCCGATACGCTTACCGGGCAGGTACAGCAGCTGCGTGATGATACGGCTGCGGATATCCGCCAGATGGCGGATACAGTAACAGGCGAAATGTCCCAATTTCAGGCAGAAGCGCGCGGTGATATCCGCCAGATGGCGGATACGGTAATGGGCGAAATGTCCCAGTTCCAAGCAGAAACGCGCGGTGATATCCGCCAGATGGCGGATACGGTAACGGGCGAAATGTCCCAGTTCCAGGCAGAAGCGCGCGCGGATGTCCGCTATATGACCGATTCAGTAACTGGGCAGATAGACCAGTTCCAGGAAGACGCCAGGGTTGATATCCGCCAGATGGCGGATACGGTAACCGGCAGGATGTCCCAGTTCCAGTCGAATGCGGAATTGGATATCCGCCAGATGACAGAGATTGTAACTGGCCAAATGAACCAGATACAGGCGGACGCCAGGACGGATATTCGCCAGATGACAAATACAATTGCCGGAAATATGGCTCAGTTCCAGACGGACGCCAGGATGGATATCCACCAGATGACGGACGCTGTAACGGAACAGATGGGCCAGATACAGGCGGACGCCAGGGCGGATATCCACCAGATGACGGACGCCGTAACGGAACAGATGGGCCGGTTCCAGACGGACGCCAGGGCGGATATTTACCAGATGACGGATACGGTAGCCGGGCAGATGGACCGATTCCAGGCGGAAACAAAGTCGGATATTTATGATATGGCAGACCGTGTGACGCAGCAGGTAGACCAGTTACGTATGGAAACAAGGTCTGACATTGGAAATATGACAGCCGACGTTACCAAGCATGTTAGCAGCTTAAGCGAAGAGAGCAGAAATGATATTTTGAGGATGGCTGGGGAAGTGACCAGCCAGATGAACCAGATGACAGGGGCTGTAACGGAACAGTTTACTCAGATGTCTGAGCAGATGAGCCGTATGGTGGAATATAACCGCAGGGAGCTGCAGGGCCTTACTAGGGACAGCAGGGACGCTGTGGAGCAGATGACTGTGGAGGCTGGAAGGCGGATACAGGAAGAAGTTGAGCAAATATCCCAGCAGTCAGAAGATGTAAAGCAGACTGTGGATGAGATCAATGGCCAGGTATTTGGATTAAAAGAAGAGCTTTCCGAAAAAATCCATTCTGAGGACGTCAAGGTCTACCGCAATATTAAAGATTTATTTGAAGAGCAAAAGCCTTTATTTGAAAAAGTAGAAGTAGGACAAAAGAGCATGAAGCCGGTAAAAAAATATATTTATTGGCTGATCTTGTTTGGAGCATTGGATTTAGTCGGTGTGATTGCATTAATTTTAATGGAAGTAGGTGTTTTTTAATTGGATTTTGAACAGGAAACAGCGGTATGGGTGATCGGACACAAAAACCCGGATACGGATTCCATCTGTGCGGCGATCGCCTATGCGGATTTACAGAACCAGGTAGCAAAAGAAAAATACGTCCCAAAACGTGCGGGCAACATAAATGAAGAGACGAAATATGTTCTTCAAAAATTTGGTATACAGGTACCGGAATTTGTAGAAGATGTGCGCACACAGGTAAAGGACATTGCGTTTCGCCGGACAGTCGCTGTCAACAGCGGCATTTCATTGAAAAAAGCCTGGGAATTAATGAGTACGAGCAAAGTTGTCACACTTCCGGTTACGAACAAAAACAATGAGCTGATCGGGCTGATTGTGAATGACGATATTGCAAAATCGTATATGGACGTATTAGAAACCGGGATTCTTGCCAAAGCCAGGACGCCGTACCAAAATATGATAGAAACGCTGAACGGAACGGTGCTGGTTGGAAATGCCTATGGCAGGATTACAAAAGGAAAAGTTATTGTATCGGCGAACAGCCTGCCGATGTCGGAAGAGACGATGGAAAAGGACGACCTCGTTATATTGGGCGACCGCGAGAGTATGCACAAATGCGCGCTGAAACACAATGCAAGCTGTATGATTATCTGCGGCGGTACCCAGGTTGCGAAGGAAATCCTGGCAGAGGCAGAGGATAAGGAATGTGTAATCATTAGCACGCCATACGACCCGTTTACGGTCAGCCGCCTAATTACGCAGAGTATGCCGATCAAACAGTTTATGAAGAAGAAAAACCTGGTGAAATTTGAACTGGATGATTTTGTAGACGACGTAAGAGAAGTTATGTCAAAACTCAGGTACCGGGATTTTCCGATCCTGGATCATGAGGGTTCTTACATCGGCATGATGTCCAGGCGGAATTTGTTGAATATGCAGAAGAAACGGATCGTACTGGTTGACCATAATGAAATGCAGCAAGCGGTCAATGGTGTGGAAAATGCGGATATTATGGGCATTATTGACCATCATAAGATCGGCAGCTTAGAGACGCCGCGCCCGATTATGTTCCGTAACCAGCCGGTTGGATGTACGTCTACGATTATCTATCAGATGTACCGTGAGTATGGCGTGGAAATAACGCCGCAGATTGCAGGCATACTGCTTTCGGCTATTATTTCGGATACGCTGCTGTTCCGTTCCCCGACCTCAACGGCCGTAGACCAGGATGCGGCGGAAAAACTGGCGGAGATTGCCGGCGTAGATATGGAACAGCATGCAAATGAGATGTTCCGCGCCGGGAGCAACTTTGCGTCAAAGACGCCGGAAGAGCTTTGTTATCAGGATTTTAAGACGTTTATGGAAGGGGATATCCAGTTTGGGGCAGGCCAGATCAGCGCGATGAGCAGGGACGAGCTGGACGACGTAAAGGAGCGGATTTATCCGTATTTGCAGACCATTATGCAGGAACGCAAGCTGCAAATGGTATTTATGATGCTTACGGATATTTTAAATGAAACTTCAGAAGTCATCTGCATGGGCGATGGTTCGGATGAAGCGCTGGAGCAGGCATTCAACCGTCCGAAACAAAATAATGGATACCGGCTGCGCGGTGTCGTTTCCAGAAAGAAGCAGCTGATACCGGGATTGGTAGAAGCGATACAAAATCTGGATACATAACCGTTATGTTCGCGGATATACGGGTCTGCCAGAAGGTTTTTTTGCATATATGGATTATAGGGATGTAACGCATAAAGACCTGGCAGATAAAACTGTCCGTAGTTAGACACCGAAAATTAAAGGAGGCAGCCCCTAATGGCGGAACCGCTTACGTTATATAAATTAATGATCCTATCAATGTTGGAGCAATCGGAAACCCCTCTGACGAATACATCGCTTGCTGATTTTTTTCTAGGCAAAGAATATACGACGTATTTTACTTTGCAGGAAGCATTGCATGAATTAAATGACGCGCAGTTTATTCAGCAGGAAACGTTGCATAACAATGTACAGTATTCGATTACGCCTGTGGGAAGCGAATCGTTGTGTTTCTTTGAAAACAAGATCAACGAGGAAATCCAGGCGGATATCAGCCAGTATATCGCGGAAAACAAAATCCCGCTTGCAACCGCTACGTCCGCAGTTGCAGACTACTATATGACACCAGAGAAGAAATATGCTGTCCACTGCCAGATACGTGAAAAAGGCGTCCCGCAGCTGGAACTGACATTGAAAGTAAAGAATAAGGAACAAGCGGAGGTAATCTGTGCAAATTGGAAAAGCCAGACGGATGATATTTATATGCTGCTGATCGACCATTTGTTAAAATAATAAATGAAAGCAACAGATGGAAGAAAAAAATGAAGGTAACAGTATGGAAGTAATACATGAAAATAATAAAGGATAATAACAAATAAAAGTAATAAAGCAGAGCATTAAACAAAATAATAAAGCAGAGCAATAAATAGAAGTAATAAAGCAGAGCAATAATAAATGAAAGTAATAAAATGAATAAATAAGAGAAATAAATGAAAGTAACAAATGAAAGTAACAAATAAAAGTAACAAATGATAAAAATGGAATTAAGATCGAAAGGTGGAAAAAAGGAGGCATATATGCCTCCTTTTTAGCGCTTAGTCGCGGTCAATTACAATATGGCGCGGCTGCCCAGTAATCATAATCGGCGTAAGTTCTGCCTGGATCAGCGGGCGGATATAATTTACAAATTCCTGGCTTACGTTCGTGCCGTTTTCCGTAATCCATTCTAACGGTACTTTTTTCTCGATGTTTGCGATCTTATGTACGTCGTACAGATCGGTTGTACAGATATACGGGTCGTTGGAGACACGTTTAATGATAACCATTTTAGCCGTTTCGCCTTCAGACGCAGCCTTTACAGCAGACCCTCCAACCTGGTACGCTTCTGTGATATCTACGCGGGAAGTCAGATGGCCGGCGCATCTTTGCAGCGTGGAAAGTTCAATCGATCTAGACTTGCAGCCAAATTTTTCACTGACAAGGGACGCTAAGTATCTTGCTGTACCGCTTAACTGCTTGTGTCCAAAAGAATCGACGTATTCCGTATGGTTTGTCAACTCAAAGACATACTTGCCGTCTGCGGTTTTGATACCTTCGGATACGGCGACTACGATGGAATTCTTTTTCTCTAACAGCTTGCCGATATTTTCAATAAACGCATCTACGTCAAATGGCAGTTCCGGCAGGTAGATCATATCTACGCCTTCGCAGTCTTCGCATGTGGCAAGGGCAGCCGCACCGGTAAGCCAGCCGGCATTACGGCCCATAATTTCGATGACAGTTACATTTTTGATGTCGTATACCAGTCCGTCGCGGATCACTTCTTTCGAAACAGACGCGATATATTTCGCGGCGCTGCCGTACCCGGGCGTATGGTCGGTGACCGCAAGGTCGTTGTCGATCGTCTTAGGAACGCCTACAAAACGGATCGGGCTGTTGATTAATATTGCGTAGTCCGATAGTTTTTTGATCGTATCCATGGAATCGTTTCCGCCGATGTAGAAAAACGCGTCGATTTCGTATTCGTTTAGGATTTCAAAAATTTTATCATAGATTGCCCGGTCATCGCTGATTTCCGGAAGCTTATACCTGCATGAACCCAAAAATGCCGATGGGGTCCGTTTTAAAAGCTCCAGGTCCAGATCGGTACGTACCTTCTCCCTAAGGTCTACGATATTTTTCTCCAAAAACCCCTGAATTCCGTGGCGCATGCCGTAAACAGTTTCAGCGCCAAGGTCCAATGCCGTCTTGAACACCCCCGCAAGACTGGAATTAATGACGGCGGTAGGCCCGCCTGACTGTCCTACAATTACTTTTTTTAACATAAATACCTCCCAATACTTATTTTTTGTATAGACCTTTTTATCATAGCATAAGAAGGAATAAAGGACAATCATTGATAAAAATTTGTCAATAACTTTTCCGGCTGATGTTACTTTGTTGCTTTTCATGGGGGATATCACTTAAAAATGAGAAATAATAGGTTGATATCCGGCAAACCGTGCATTTTTTTATATCCCGGACGCCGGAACCAGGCAGCAGGCCCGTTCTGATGTTCCGCTCCGGAATGCAAGAAGTTCCAGGCAT
>CASUON010000032.1 GCA_949457475.1 uncultured Lachnospiraceae bacterium | reverse complement strand
ATCCCGGAGCGGAACATCAGGACGGGCCTGCTGCCTGGTTCCGGCGTCCGGGATACACGCCTAACCGCGGGTCACTGCAGCCGTTTCCACACAGCCGACGCGTGCTTCGGCAGATGAAACCGCAAATGCCCTTCTCTTACAGACACATATTCCGGCTGGATCGAATACCCATCCTCGTCGGTATACATCAGCCGTTCCATCTTTGTATTCATAGGGATGCCCGCCGGCCAGACAATCAGGTCGACCTCCCTGCCGTCGTCGTCATTATTGACAACAATTATGAATTGCTCCCTGCGGGTAAAGCGCGCGTAGCATAACAAATGGTTTTCGCCTTCCAGAAATTTGACCGAGCCAATGCGTAGCGCATCGTAGGATTTATGAATCCTTATGATGTCCCGGTGGAATGCGACCAGTTCCTGATCTTCCCTGCCCCACGGGTATGTCCGCCGGTTGTCCGGGTCTGTAAAGCCGCATAGGCCGGCTTCATCGCCATAATAAAGCGTCGGCGCTCCCGGCCAGGTCATCTGGATTACTACGGCTTCGCGGAACACGCCTTTGTTGATACCTTCGGAAGCCGCCTGGGCCCCTAACGAATCGATCCGCCCTACTTTCCGGTTTGTCCTTGTCAAAAACCGCGAATGGTCGTGGTTTGACAGCTGGTTCATCGCACAATACAGCGAAGGGGTCAGAAAGCTGTTCATATAATGGTTCATCGCCCCTTCGAAATTCGCGATATTTCCAACCGCATCCGCCTCATAGCCGTCGCTGTGCTTTTCCATGCCGGTCAAAAACCAGGTGACCGGCTCCATAAACGCATTGTAATTCATAATCGTATCCCACTGGTCGCCTGACAGCCAGCTCTTCGGATCCCCGTAATGCTCCGCCAGTATTACTGCATCCGGGTTTGCGGACTTTACGGCATCTCGAAAATCCCTCCAAAACTGGTGGTTAAACGCTTCGTCGTACCCCAAATCCGCGGCGACGTCCAGACGCCATCCATCCGCGTTGTAAGGCGGGGAAACCCATTTTTTCCCAATTTCTAAAATATAGTCGTACAGTTTGCGGGAACCGTTATAATTCAGTTTCGGCAGCGTATCGTGCTGCCACCACCCGTCATAAGTTGTGTTATGCGGCCATGCGTTTTGATCGTTAAATTTAAAATAGTCTCTATACGGGCTGTCCCCGGACACATACGCGCCCGCCTCATACCCTTCTTGCGTGCTGTACAGCTCTTCCCTGTCCATCCATTTATTAAAAGAGCCGCAGTGGTTAAATACGCCGTCTAGTATCACTTTCATGCCGCGGTTATGGATTTCCTGGACAAGTTCCGCAAACACGCGGTTGCTCGCCTCTAGGTTGCGTTTATCTGTAACCCGTTTTATATATCGTTCCGCCAGTCTGTTGTCCGTAGCCCCCGGCTGGAGCAGCGCGCCCCCGTCTTCGACGATCTTGCCGATATGCGGGTCGATATAATCATAATCCTGAATATCGTATTTGTGGTTTGACGGGGATACAAACAGTGGGTTAAAATAAATCACTTCAACGCCCAGGTCTTGCAAGTAATCCAGCTTCTTATATACCCCTTCCAAATCCCCGCCGTAAAATTCCGCCACGCTAAAATTTTCCGGTACTTTGTTCCAATCTTCTACTTTCTGGCTTGTCGTGCGGATATAAAAATATTCATCGGTTTCCACGTCGTTTGACGGATCCCCATTATAAAAACGGTCTACTAAAATCTGGTACATGACAGCGCCTTTTGACCAGTCCGGCGTTGAAAACCCCGGTACAATCCTAAAATAATACTGCGGCCGTAGCTCCCTGCACGGGCCGTAGTTGTCATAATAATAGGTCAGCATCCCGTCAATTACCTGGAAGTAATATACAAATGGCTGATCCGATAATCTAACGGTATACGTATAGTAATCAAAACCTTCAAACGATTCTGCCTTCTTCATTAAATAGCTCTCGTTTTGCGCGCACAAAAATACTGTATCTACATTATCTTTTTTTGACCGGAACCGGATGGTTACTTCTTCCCCTTCCTTTGGCTCCGCCGGGGACCTGTAATCTGGCGTCCCGTCGCTGAACAGCCCCTGGCGGAACAGCACCGGGGACATCTGCATCATGTAACGCTGAATCCTGTTTAATTCGCTGATTGATTTTAATTCCATTTTTCAAATACCTCATCATCCAAATCTATACTCACGATCGATAAAGATTACCATATAGCTTGGGGCAGCAACGCTCGTGAGTCGGCGTTAAATAAAGTTTACTGCATGCCAGTATCTATTTAGCCGCTATCGACATGCCCGATACCCGGCTTGCCTTTTCCGTAGCTTCAGCTCTTTGCATCGTCTGCGTAAAAATAAAAAAGACAGCTTACGCTGTCTTTTTTAGGAGAAGGTATTTTTACTATGGGGTATAGCAAAAACTATATAATGTATTGGGGGGTTTTTACATTGAATATAGTACCATCTTTTACGAAATAAGTGTGCACAAACTTCACTTTTTTATAAGAACTTTTTTGTGCAGTTTGCACTCCACTTTTTCACTCGGCCTGCTCTTCTCCTAAATTTTGTACAGAAAACAACGCTTCAAACTCATCTCTGCTTATTTTTTCTTTTTCTAACAACAAATCCGCACATTGGTGCAGTACTTTCTCATATTGATGGATAATCTTCCTCGCTTTCGCATAGCACTCGTCTATAATCCGCTTCACTTCCTGATCGATCAGTGTCGCGACGTTCTCACCATACCCTTTCGTATGTGCAAGGTCCCTTCCGATAAATACCTCATTGTCATCTTCGTCATAACAAATCAGGCCAATATTTTCGGACATCCCGTACTTTGTCACCATCGCTTTTGCCATAGCGGTCGCCTGCTTGATATCCTGGGACGCGCCCGTTGTAATATCGTCAAAGATCAATTCCTCTGCAACACGCCCCCCTAAGTCCACAACAATTTCCTGCAGCATGCGGCCTTTGGTATTAAACATCTCGTCCTTCTCCGGCAACGGCATTGTGTAGCCGGCCGCCCCTGCCCCGGTCGGGATGATCGATACGGAATAGACCGGCCCGACGTCCGGCAGCACATGGAACAAGATCGCATGGCCCGCTTCATGGAACGCAGTGATCTTTTTTTCTTTTTCACTGATAATACGGCTTTTTTTCTCCGCACCGATACCGACCTTGACGAACGAATTTTTTACATCGTCCAGTTTAATATATGCACGGTCTTCTTTTGCGGCTTTAATCGCGGCTTCGTTCAACAAGTTTTCCAGGTCGGCCCCAGTAAAGCCCGCCGTCGTCTGCGCGATCTGCTTTAAGTCTACATCGTCGCCCAGCGGCTTGTTTTTTGCGTGCACATGGAGGATTTCCTCCCTTCCGCCAACGTCCGGGCGTCCAACGTGCACTTTGCGGTCAAAACGGCCCGGGCGCATAATCGCCGGGTCTAAAATATCTACGCGGTTGGTCGCCGCCATAACGATAATGCCTTCATTTACGCCAAAACCGTCCATTTCTACCAGCATCTGGTTCAATGTCTGCTCGCGCTCGTCGTGCCCGCCGCCCATACCGGTTCCGCGGCGCCTTGCAACCGCGTCAATTTCATCAATAAACACAATGCACGGCGCGTTTTTTTTCGCGTCTTCAAATAAATCGCGCACGCGTGAAGCGCCGACGCCAACAAACATTTCTACAAAGTCAGAACCGGAAATACTGAAAAAAGGCACCCCCGCCTCGCCTGCCACTGCTTTTGCAAGCAGCGTCTTACCAGTTCCCGGAGGGCCTACTAACAGCACGCCTTTTGGTATCCGGGCGCCAAGCTTCGTATATTTGCTCGGGGCACGGAGAAAATCCACGATTTCTTCCAGTTCTTCCTTTTCTTCTTTTAATCCGGCGACTTTGGTAAAATTAACTTTCTTATTTTCATCCGTCGTCAGTTTTGCACGGCTTTTTCCAAAATTCATCATTTTCGGGTTGCCGCCGCCCCCTGCGGACTGGTTGATATTATTCATGATAATAAACAAAATGAACATCGCGCCAAAAATAATCAAATATGGCAGCCATGTAGACAGCCAGCTCGATTTTGGGATGCTTTTAAGCAGGTAGTTGTAAAACCCCTGTCCCTTTAAATACTCCTGCTCCGCATTGACGTCTGAAACATTAATCTCATAATGGTCGGAATCATTTTTTAACATCACGATCAGTGTGCCGGTCGGCGTTTCCGCGTTCTGCTCTATAATGACAGAAGTAACCTTTCCGTCTGACAGGTCTGTCTGAAACTGGTGATACGTATACGTATCCGATGTAATTGCTGTCTCACTCAAAAAATACCATATGCCGACCACCGCCAGTACGAGGATCGCATACAGAATAAAACCACGATAACCTTTCTTCAAGTCGTAACCTCCTTCTACTCAAATTCTACAACTCCGATATAAGGAAGATTTCTGTATCTTTGTGCATAGTCCATTCCATACCCCACGACAAACTGGTCCGGAATCTGGAATCCATTATAATCCACAGGCACATCCACAATGCGCCGGTCAGGCTTATCCAGAAGCGTACACAGTTTCAGGCTCTTGGGATTGCGCTTTCTTAGATTGTCAAGCAATAAACACAATGTCCTGCCGGTATCTATAATATCTTCCATCACAATTACATTTTTTCCCGCGATGTCTTCGATCAGGTCTTTTGTAATCCGAACCTGCCCGCTGGACTGCGTACTGTCCCCATAACTGGACGCCTCGATAAAATCCAGTATAACCGGTACGGTAATCCGTTTGGTCAGTTCACTGCAAAAATAGACGCCGCCACGCAGTATCCCTACAGCAACAATCAGCTCCCCTTTAAAATCTTCACTAATCTGTGCGCCGATCTCAGCAATCCTTTTATCTACCTCTTGTTCTGAAAACATTACCCGAATTCGCTCATTCACTCTCTTCTCCTCCATGAAACGTAACTTCCAAAATTCTTCTGGTGTATGCATCAACTTTATAAAAGCTGCTGATACGATGTCCAACCACCCACATGATATGGCTTCCATCTGCCAACAACAGGAGTTGTTCGCGTTCCTTTGCCGGTATCTTCTCGTTTACAAAATACTTTTTCAGTTTTTGCCGGCATCCGGAATCATTGATTACTAGGTAATCACCTGGCAATCTGTTTCTAATGCAAAATCCAAATTTAATCTTATCATAATCAAAGCATTTCGTATACTTCTTTTTAGAAATTTGTGACAATTTATTGGAAAAATCTTCAAAGACCCGGAATGAAAACTGCTGCGGCATATCTATTGCCAGCTCTGCCCCGCTTTTTTCCTTTTTTCCATCATACAACCATACGCCTTCGTAGCAGCGCCTTGCAACCCATCCACGGGGCAGGTGCACCTGCCTGCCTGCCTGTTTTTCAAACAGCGCAAGAAGCTCATGGATATGCTTTCTAGTAATATCCCTGCCGCCTTCCAGTTTTACGAGCAGGCAATGCAGCATTTCTTTTTGTAATACCAGCTCCTGGCGTTCAAAAGGCGCCGCTTCAATCAAAACGCCGTTTTCCTCGCTCTTGCAGCATTCGTGCAGCTTTTTTTGGGCCTGTTTGTTTAAATAGGCGTCGACCTCGCGCAGCTCCTCGGCTGCCTGGTACATATGGCGCGCGGCCTGGCTGTTAATCTGGCGCAGTATAGGCATTAACTGATGGCGTATTTTATTTCTCGCATATACGTCAGAATCGTTCGTAGCGTCCATGCAGTACGCCTGCCCGGCCTGCTCCAAGTACTGCTCTATCTCCATACGGCTGACGCACAAAAGCGGCCGGATAATGTCCCCGTATACCGGGGCGATTCCCGCCAGCCCGCTGATCCCGCTGCCACGTACCAGGTGAAACAACATCGTCTCCCCGTTGTCGTCCAGGTGGTGGGCCGTCGCAATTTTAACCCTGTCCGCCCCTCCGTCATAGTTTCCCTTTTCTGCGCTGAAAGAAGCATGATATCCTTCATAGGCTTTTTTTTCTGCGCCGAAAGAGGCATAGCGCAGACGCCTGCCCGCTTCTTCCTCACCCATGCCGTGCGCTTTCGCGTACTCCGGCACCGCATAGTGGTAGATATGGCACGCAATGCCCCGCTGCCCGCAAAAATGCCTGACAAACGCCGCATCTGCCAGGCTGTCGCTGCCCCGTATCCCGTGTTCTACATGTACTACAGATATTGTAAATCCCAGCTTTTCTTTTAGCTGTAAAAGTACCAGCAGCAGGCAGATCGAATCTGCGCCGCCGGATACGCCCGCAATAATATGGTCTTTCGTATCTATCATATGATATTTGCGGATATATAATTCAATCTTTTGTAACATCAAGCAATTTTTCTCACTTTCTCCAGATTCCGGCAACCAGGATCGTCATATCGTCCGCGGCCAGCCCGCCGGTACGGCTTAATACCTCATCCATAATAGCGTCCGCGAGCTGTACCGGGCGGCTATAAGAAAGCTGTTTTAAAATGCCGCACATAATATCCTCCGGTTCCGGCCCGGGCCCTTCGCCCCATTCGCTGTCCCATTCCGCGCCTTGCAGATATTCTAACACACCGTCGGACACCATAACAAGAAAGTCCCCGTCTGCAAGCTGCTTTTTTGTATTTCGAATCTCCAGCCGATGGGATACGCCGACCGGCAGGGAGCTAGACTCCACCCGTTCCACATAATTGCGGCGCTTTAAGAAGGTAGCCGCCGCCCCTACCTTATAAATCTCGCAGCCCCCGGTGTACAGATCCACCGAACAAATATCAACGGTAGAATACAAGTCGTCTTCCCCGCGGATCACCATCGCTGAATTCATCAGTTTCAACGCAGTTTCCTTTGAAAACCCCGCTTCTAAAAATTTTTCCAACAGTTCCAGCACCAGCCCGCTTTCTTTGTTCGCCATATCCCCGGAGCCCATGCCGTCTGAAAGCATCATTACCATCTGCCCGTTATCCATCGTTAAAAATGAATAATTATCCCCGGATACATCGCACCCGTCTTTTACTCTTCGGGCAACCGCATGCGTCTCGTGAAAGCAGGTGTCCTCTTCAAAAAGCACCATGGAATTCTGGCGGCCAATCATCGCCCGTTCGTCCCGGTGCGGACGCATGGCCTGTCCAAGCCCTACGGATACTGCGCGGGTTAATTCTTTCATGCTTACGCAGTCGCGGTTTTTCGCATGCGCCTGGCAGGTAAGCTGCCAGCGGCCTGCTTTATTTTCATATAGATTTAATTTTTGTACGATTAAACCCCGTTCTTTTGCACGGTATTTTACTTCAGCGACCAGCCTGTGGTTCTCGTCTGTAATATCCGTAACTTCATTTGCACAGTCTTCCATAATATAAGCCATTGCATCCAACTGCTGCGCAATCATTTCCCGGTTTTCCAGCAGCCGGTTGTACCATGCCAGGTTCAGCCTTGCTTTTTCAAAAATTCGGACGGCCTCGTGTATCACGGCGTCCGTATAAGGGCAATGTTCTTGCATCTGTACGACAATTTCCTGGTCTGGCTCCCCGGTGCGTTGTAGGGACTGTAGCATATACGCCAGATAGGCAGACATCGTACTTTCTTCTTTTTGCCAGCATACAGCGCACTGATTGCAGTTTACACACAAGCTTCCAGTCAATTCATTCTGGATACGTCCCATCTGTTCCGCCGAAAACTCCTTTCTGGCAGCTCCCATCCGATAAAATACTTTAGACAGCCCGCTAAACGAATCCGCATAACTTTCCAGGCGCTGTTCTCTATAAAAGTGCCCTTCCTCCGTTTTTTTCGGTATCAGGCTCAATTGCAAAAACAAATCTACAAGCCTTGTCCCCATCATAACTGCGGAAAATACAAACAGCGCCTCAAACGCGCTGACCAAAAAACCGGCCCCATCGCGCATATCCAGCAATGCCCCGGCAAACGAGCTCATAGCCGTGGCGATCGTAGCCGCAACAGCACCGCAAAATGCCGTACAGCGCCCTTCGATCCATTCAAACAATTTAATAGTAATCCAGATGACCAAAAGCGCCATCAAGTACTTGACCGCTGCGGTCAGCGGCACAAATAATACAATACCGGCCAGCATCGCTAGGCTGAACAGCCCGCGCATTGCGTCTTCTAAACAGATTGCGGTAAAATACGCCGGTACCAGTGGAAAACAACCCATCCAGGATATTTGACACACCAGGATTCCTCCTATGTAAAGAATTGCCTGTTTCACACTTAGTCTCTTCATCACTATCCTCCGATTCATAAGAGCTTGTCTACCCCGTTTACTTAGCGACTGTATGCAGCTGGTTTTGGTTATTTACATACAGCCCCCTACCGCCAGTTTTCCTGCCGGCGGCACATGACAGCAATTATAAAAAGAGGCCTTCGCAATGTTTGTCAAACTGTGCTTTGTTATTTCATTTTTACTCGTGTTTTTTTCCGTTCAAAACTATGATTTCGTCGATTCTAAGCAATTCATGGTTTTTAGGCGCTTAGACCGCAACCTCGTTCACGACCAAGCAATTTATGGTTTTAAGCCTTCGGCTGCAGCCCCGTTCGCATAAATTGCACATTATCCGCATAAGAAAAGACCTGACTTACATCAGATCTTTTAACACAACCCTTTAATTACTGTTTGCCTTTTGTTCCTTGAAAATAATTTCATCCTTATACACAAGCCCCAGCTTGCTTTTCGCCATTTCTTCTATGTAATCCTGCGTCTGCGTATAAGCTTCATACTCTTTGAGTTCTTTTTTGCGCTTCAATTCTTCTTTCTTCTCCTTTTTCAGGTTTGCCTCCTGTGCAATGTACTGCTGGTTTTCTTCGTACAGTTTTGCAATCTGTACGGACATAATGGCCACCATTGCAATTACAATGATCATAACACACGCTTTTCCATTCCTGTTTGCCTTATGACCTCTGTATTTATGACTCATATTAACCTCTCCCGCATTCCGGCTGATGCCTAGCGTACGCCTTTCTGATATTTTCGCAAGCAATTCTTTAGCTAAATTTGCTATTTTTTGGTTAAACCCATTTTAACCTCTTTTTTCATTTTTTTCAATCGATTGTTCATAAATTTTACTTTTTTTCTCTGCCTGCTAATAAACGTCCGGCTTTTTCCGCAGACTGCCTGGGACGCTGTTTTTGCGGCCTTTCGAAATGGCGCGAAGACAAACCCACAAATTTTTTTCCCAATGCCAGTTATTTTTTTTAAAAAACGGACGGTGCAACGGACGACATAACGGCTGACGAGCTGGTTGTAAAACAGCATCCCAATCATTACGCCCCCAATGGAAAAGCCGCGGATTAACCCGTCGTTTTTTTGATACAGCATCGCAAAAACCGCAAAGGCCACCGCAACCCAGTAGCAGAAGTCTTCCAGCGATATCCACAAGACCCCATGCCGTACCATCCGGCGGAAAATACGCAGACAGTCGTATACAAATACTAAAAGGGCGCCTAACACGAAAGAAACTGCAAAAAAATCCAGCTCCCGAAAAATTTGTTCGCTTACTGTGTTCATCGGAAAATTCTTCCTAAGAAGCTTTCGCCTGTTTTCTTAACGCCGCCTACATCCGAATATGACAAACTATCAATCCTTCCTTCTATATCTACTTCGCCCTTTTCCAGTGTCAGCCGGTTTACGTGCAGGTCATTCCCTTTAATGAGCAGCATCCCCTGCTCTGTCTCTAGCAAAATTTCTGATACATCAAAAGAAAGCACATCCAAAATCCCTGTAAATGCTGCCGTTTTGCGGTTGGACAGCAAGATTTTATGTGCTTTCGACTGGTTTTTTTCCATTCTCTCATCCATATACCGTTCCTCCATTTTTATCTTAGGGCATGTTTAAAAAGTGTGAAGCACAGCATGCCCCTCCAGATACGCCTAACAAAAAGTAGTTTTTAAACATGCTTTGAGATAGACAATCTTCCATATAATAAAGTATATGAACCAAAAGAGAATATATGCCTGAAAAAACGGCTCTTTATCCGCTTAGAGATATTCAAACAGTTCTTTTGCCTGTTCCTTTTTCGTTGTATCCTGGATGTCTAGCACCCTGACTTTCACGCTTTTCGTCCCAAACAAAATCTCGATAATATCGCCCGCTTTGACATTGACGGAGGCTTTCGCCTGTTTGCCATTCACCATAACCCGACCTGCGTCGCAGGCTTCATTTGCCACTGTGCGCCGCTTGATTAAGCGCGACACCTTCAAATATTTGTCCAACCTCATTTCCATTCCCCTCCAACTGAAAAAAACAAAAAATAATACTTCATAGTAAAAACAAAAAGGGCTGCGCTTTCACAACCCTTTTTATCTTCCATTCATCTATGGCCATTTCTCAATGGCCACTTGATAGCGGCCTTATGCAAGCCTATGATATATCATCTGCAACATTTACATGATTTATTCATTCACTAAATCTTTCAAAGCCTTTCCAGCTTTGAACTTTGGTGCTTTAGAAGCCGGAATTGTCATTTCTTCGCCGGTCTGCGGATTCCTGCCAGTCCTAGATGCCCTTTCAGATACTTCGAATGTCCCAAACCCAATAATCTGAATTTTTTCGCCCTTCTTTAATTCTTCTGATACTACATCTTTAAAAGCCTCTAAAGCTGCTCCCGCATCCTTTTTTGATAAAGAAGCCTTATCAGCAATCGCTGCGACCAATTCTGCTTTATTCATCCCTATTCCTCCTATGGGTCAATATAATATTGTAATTATAAGAATCAGAAATTATCTTTTCCAAAATACTTACGAATATATTTATACTAACTTTTCTAAGGTTTGTCAAGCAGAAATGCCTATTGCTTGGTAAAACTTTGCAGAGTTAGATCATTTTCTGGATCATCTCCAAAACCTGCTTGCCCAAAGAAGCGGATTTCTGGTCTGCGTCTTCCATGGAGCTGCCCTTTACGCCAATATAGAATTTTACCTTTGGCTCTGTTCCGGACGGCCTTACGCATACCCACGCATCCTCTTCCAGTTCATAATAAAGCACGTTAGACGACGGCAGCCCGGTTGGCCTTGTCTGCCCTGTTACAAAATCCTGTACCTGGTCTGTCTTGTAATCCCTCGCGGCAAGCACCTTTAACCCGCCGATTTCCTTTGGCGCATTCTCACGTAGCGTATTCATAATCTCCTGTATCTTGGCAAGGCCTTCAATCCCCTTTAAGGTAATGGATTCTACATGGTCTTTATAATAGCCGTAACGCTCGTACATTTCAAGCATCGCATCCCATAAGGTCATATCCTTGGTCATATAGTAGGCCGCCGCCTCACACAATGCCATCGAAGCTACTACCGCATCCTTGTCCCTCGCATACGTCCCTGTCAGGCAGCCGTAGCTTTCTTCCATGCCAAAAAGGTATGTACCCTTCCCGGTCGTTTCAAACTCTAACATCTTCTGCCCGATAAACTTAAACCCGGTCAGGACTTCTACCAACTGTATCCCGTAATATTTTGCAATAGCGTCCGCCATATTGGTAGATACGATCGAACGGATAAATACGCCGTCCTGCGGCAGAGATCCGTTGACTGCTTTGCGCTGCCCGATGACATAATCGCCGATTAAGCACCCAGACATGTTTCCGGTCAACGTATGGTATTCGCCGGTCTTCGAATCTTTGACATACACGCCAAGGCGGTCTGCGTCCGGATCTGTAGCAAGGATCAAATCCGCATTTACTTTTTTGCCAAGCGCGAGGCCAAGTTCAAACGCTTCTGCCGCCTCCGGGTTCGGATAGCTGACGGTCGGGAAATCGCCGTTTGGCAGTTCTTGTTCTGGCACTACATGCACGTTTTGAAAGCCAAGCTCTTTTAATACCCGGCGCACTGGGATATTGCCGGTGCCATGCAGCGGCGAATATACGATCGTAAGCTTGTCTTTTACCGCGTCAATGCAGTCTTGGTGAAGGACAAGTCCCTTAAGCTCTTCGATATACGGGTCGTCGATATCCGCGCCAATAGTCTGGTAAAGGCCCGCTGCTTTTGCATCCTCTAACGCCATCGTCTTACAGGTCGCATAGTCTACAACTTTTTTCACTTCACCCATAATGCCGCTGTCGTGCGGAGGCGTAATCTGCGCGCCATCTTCCCAGTATACTTTGTAACCGTTGTATTCTGGCGGATTATGGCTTGCGGTAATATTAATACCTGCGATACAGCCCAGTTTACGTACCGCATAGGACAGTTCTGGCGTCGGCCTTAAGCTTTCAAATACATATGCCTTAATCCCGTTTGCCGCCAGGCACAACGCGGATTCATCTGCAAATTCCGGCGACATATGCCTAGAATCGTATGCGATCGCCACGCCTTTCGCCTCTCCGTTTACGGATTTGATGTAATTTGCCAGCCCCTGCGTCGCTTTTCTGACCGTATAAATATTCATGCGGTTGGTACCCGCGCCAATTACGCCCCTAAGGCCTGCGGTGCCAAATTCCAAGTCCATGTAAAAACGGTCTTCAATTTCCTTCTCGTCCCCTTCAATTGCCTTTAACTCTGCTTTTGTCTCCTCATCGAAATAAGGATTGTCCAGCCATTGCTGGTACATTTCTTTGTAATCCATTCCTTTCCTCCCATTTCTGTATTCATTATATTTCTCAATCTCCATTTTTTGAAGAAGCTGAGTTCAATTTATCTAACGATTTTACCAAGTCAGCGAGCGTATCCAGATAATCCTTCGAATCCCCTCCCGTAATGATACTCGCCAGCGAAGAGCCAAGCGCTGCATCGGCAAGGGCGCTGCTGCTTTTATTTCCTGATGTAGCCGTATTCGAGCTATTTGAGCTATTATTTGTATTCGAAGACGCGCCGCCCGCGCTGGAATTAGAGCCTGCCATGGAACCCGCCATAGAGCCTGCCAAAGAACCCGCGCGGCCTCCTTCCTGCTGCGTATCGGCGCCGCCCGCGGCCTGCCCCGAGCTGCTGCCCTGCTTCGCGCTGTTGGACTTGCCCTGGTCTTCTGTCTGTAAAATATCTATTTTCGCAGTCGGTGAATTGATCACAAGCTGCCTGCTCCAGTTGTCAAAATTTTTTGCGCGCACGCTTAAAATATGAACGCCATACCGAACTTCTACCGGCTTGGAATAATCAATTTTTTTACCGTCCAGCCGCAATACGGTATCCGCTACCTCGACCCGGAAAGAAACCCTGCACATTTTCGGCCCTTCACCTTTGTAGTCGTTTAAGTCGATCGTCGTCGTCTGGCCGCGTCGGATACGGATTTCGCCGCTGTCCCCATACCCGTCGTTTGCTACCGCAAATTTATAAATGCCTTCCGGGATTTCCATTGTCATGTCTTTCGTAACCGTCGTATACACTTGTGTGCCCAGGTTCAGCCAGCCGCCTTCAAACAGTTCTGTATTGGTCAGCTCCAGCGTCCCATGGCCGCTTTTAATCACAACAGAGCAGACCGCACGGTCAACCCCGTAGACGTCTAGCACATCATTTTCGCCAATGGCGTATACATCCGTCTCCACACCGTCGGAAAAGACTTTAAAGTTCTCGCCGCACTGGTAAGCCGTATCGGAAATTGACATCCTGCCTTTTTGCGTGTCAATGGAATAATTGCGTACATCCTCATAGTCCCAAGTCCGGTCTGTAAACGCGATCCCGCCTAACGTATCATTGCTGTTAAGCCTTGTAACAGCCGCCAGCTTTCCTTCGCTGAATTCTTCCCGCAACGCATAGTCGCCGTATTTATCAAAAAATTCTGTTCCTTCGGTATATTCATAACAGATCGTACTGCCGTCCGACAAATCCATTAAGGTCATCTGGTAATTCAAAAGGTCGTTTTTTACGATCAAATAAACCTCTGCGTCATCCGGCGCAAAACTTTTTGGCTGTTCGCCATCCACACTAGTATCCCCGGCAGTCGCGCCGTCCATCTGCCCTGCCTGCTGCACATTGCCGGCATTTGCAGCGGAAAAAGGCTCGTTTTTCCCTTTCTGCGCGGTTAAGCTGTCGGTCAGCCCACAGGCCGTAAATAAAAGCATAGCGACAGACAAATACAAAAACGCTGTAATCTTTTTTTTCATATGTTTGCCTTTTTATCCTTCCTGATGATCCGTTTCATATATGCCAATTGCTATCGTAAGCCTTATTCTTTTTATTTCATTTTATATGATTGTATATTTACCTCGCGTTGCCTTCCAGCGGCAAATATACTGTTTTATTATAACACGGACAATTCCCACGTGCAAGCCTGCGCGTCCTATCCATGTACAAAATACTGCAAAATATTTAAAAAATCCCTGCGTTGTTGTTCCTGCGCGCATATTTTAACGAGCTTTTCACTGTCCCTGTTATTTGCCCAGCTTTTTTTGGAATTAAAATAATGGTTCGCGACTTTCCAGAATTTTTCCGGATACGCCATGCGAAAATACAGCTGCTTAAGCTCCCATGGTTCTAATTTGCGGATATTATCATATGCGCGTATCATATCCATGCCTATGCCAGTATTCCAGTTGTGCTTTTCCATAATCTTGCGGAAAAAATGGGCAAGGTCGCTGACAAACGCGTCTTTGCAAAACCGTTCATAATTAATGATTACAGCCCCCTTTGCTGTAAACAGAAAATTATGCTGGCTATAGTCCCCATGGCAGACGCCAAAATATTGCCCCTGCGGCGTTTCCGGCATCCCATGCAACCTGTCCACCGCATCTTCGGCCTGCTTGAGGTAATAAGCGTACTCATTTAAAAACCGGGCTTCAAACTCATTCCTCTTTTTTTTGGACTTTATGTAATTGCGGACTTTATGAAGCTCCCTCGTATGGCGCCCGTACTCCTGTTCCAAAAAATCCGGCGTCCTGCACATCGCCGCGGGCAGTTCTCGGTCAAATCCGGCTGCGTCAAGATGAAACCCGGCAAGTGTGCGAACCGCGCATAAAATGTCGTCCCTGTTTCTCGTATCACACTCTTTCCCGTCAAACCAAGTGCGCATATAATAACGCGTTTCATCGATATCGGTAAACAGCGCCCCGCCTTCTTTAGTATAGACGATTTGTTCCGCCGGGCGCCCTTTCTGCTGCAGGTATTTTAAAAAACAATCCAGCAGTTCCGCCTTCATCTGCGAGCCAGAAAATTCTTTGAGCACCTTTTTACTGCCGTTTTGCTCCAGGCAAAAATATACGCCCCTGCCTTTTTGTATATCTGTAAATTCATATGGATACGCTTCTAATATGATTTCTGTCCGATTATACACAACAACACCCTCCATAAGATGAACAATCACGCATTAACGTGTCCATTAATCTTATGAAAAAGGGTGTTAAAATATACCATTATTTATGATTCGCGCCGCGAAATCCAATAAATACGCGCGTTCGTTCCTCGACGGGTCTTCTACCACATGCTCTAATAACTGGTTTAGTAAGTCCCCGACCTGCCTGCCCTGCGGCACGCCAAGCTGCAGCAGATCGCGCCCCGCCACTGCTAGGTCTTTTAAATTTAGGCAGTCTTCCCGTTGGATAATTTCGTGGTAGATTTTTTCATATTGGTCGACATAGGCAAGCTTTTCCTGCCTTTTATAATCGCTCTGCGCCAGTATATCCGCGCGCTTTACCGCAAACAGCGCCGGGTACTGCGCCCGCCCGGCCTTTATAATCGCCCGGCGTACTTTTGCTTCGTCCAGCGGCGGGTTGTCGTCATGCCATCGCACCAGGGCGCATACGCGTTCCATCGTATCTCTGTCGAATTTCAGCCGACGGAAAATGCGGTGCGCCATCTGCGCGCTTTGCTGCGGATGGCCGTAGAAGTGGTCTGTTCCGTCCGCATCCGTCGTCTTGCATACCGGCTTTGCCAAATCGTGGAACAACATCGCAAGGCGCAGCACCTTATCCGCCGCAACCTGCTGCATCGCATGGATCGTATGCTCCCCCACGCTATAGCAGTGATGCGGGTGGTTCTGCCCGGTCTGCATCATCCGGTCGAATTCGGGCAGGATGATCTTAGAAATTCCAAGCTCATACAGCTCCCGCATCCGTTCTGGATGGGGCGACGTCAGCAGTTTGACAAGTTCCGCCTGAATCCGCTCCATGCTGATCTTATCCAGGTTTTGGGCAAGTTCTTTAATCGCAGCCTTAGTCTGCCTGTCAATTTCAAAATCCAGCTGCGCCCCGAACCGGACGGCGCGCAGCATACGCAGCGCGTCTTCCCGGAAACGGTCTGACGGGTCGCCCACGCACCGGATGACGCCTCCCTTTAGGTCTTCCATTCCATGGAACGCGTCTACCAGCCCAACGCCCTCATTATAAGCCATTGCGTTAACGGTAAAATCACGCCTTTTTAAGTCTTCAAACAGATTCCTGGTAAACTGTACATCCTTAGGGTGCCTAGCGTCTTCATATTCCCCGTCAATCCGGTAGGTCGTCACTTCAAAGCTTTCGCCGCCCAGCAGGACAGTCACGGTACCGTGCTGCAGCCCGGTATCGACTGTCCTTGCAAACAGGCCTTTTACTTGCAACGGCTTTGCCGAAGTCGTAATATCCCAATCCTGCGGCGTTTTGCCAAGCAGGCTGTCGCGGATGCACCCGCCCACGGCATACGCTTCATGCCCATGGTTTGACAGCTTTTCTAATATTATTTTAACTTTCTGCGGTAGTTTTATATCTGTGGCCATTTCCCTGCTTTCACACATTTAATACGCCTTGCCCCAGAACACTAATTTTTTCGCCGGCTTGCCGCAGCAGACGCATACGTCCGAAATCTGCTGCTGCTCGAACGGCATACAGCGCGACGTCGCGGTCGTCTCTTCTTTGATCTTTTCTTCACACGCGCGGTCCCCGCACCACATGCCGCGGATAAACCCAGGCTTTTCTTCCAGCGCGCGTTTGAATTCCTCATAGTTGTGCGCGTCGGTAATATGGGCGTCCCGGTGCGCTTTTGCCCGCTCAAACATTTCTGTCTGTATCGTATCAAGCAGTATGGACAGTTTTTCTGATACTTCTTCCAGGGAAACCTGCACCTTTTCCCGCGTATCCCGGCGCACAAGCACGCACTGCCCTTTTTCGATATCTTTTGGCCCTAATTCAATACGAACCGGGATGCCGCGCATCTCCTGTTCGGCAAATTTCCATCCCGGGCTCTTCTCACTGTCGTCTACTTTTACCCGGAATTGGCCTTTTAACGCCTCATACAGCGCATTCGCCTTTTCCAGCACACCTTCCTTCTGCTGCTGGATTGGGACCACCATAACTTGTACCGGCGCGATTTTTGGCGGGAGTACCAGCCCCGAGTCATCGCCGTGCACCATAATCAAACCGCCGATCAGGCGCGTAGACAGCCCCCAGGACGTCTGGTGCACATATTGCAGCTGGTTATTTTTATCCGTATATTGTATTTCAAACGCCTTTGCGAAGCCGTCGCCAAAGTTGTGGCTGGTGCCGGCTTGCAACGCCTTGCCGTCATGCATCAAGGCTTCAATCGCATAGGTTGCTTTTGCCCCCGCGAATTTTTCTTTTTCTGTTTTCTGTCCGCGGATTACCGGCATTGCCAGCACTTCCTCGCAAAAATCCGCGTAAATATTCAGCATCTGCTCCGTGCGCTCCACCGCGTCTTCTGCGGTCGCATGCGCAGTATGCCCTTCCTGCCATAAAAATTCCCTGGAACGCAAAAACGGGCGCGTCTCTTTTTCCCACCTTACGACCGAACACCACTGGTTATAGACTTTTGGCAGGTCGCGGTAGGAATGTATGTCGTTTTTGTAGAAGTCGCAAAACAGCGTCTCCGAGGTCGGCCTGACGCAAAGCCGCTCCTGCAGCTCGTTCTGCCCGCCGTGGGTCACCCAGGCAACTTCCGGCGCGAACCCTTCTACATGATCCTTTTCTTTATTTAACAGGCTCTCCGGTATAAACATCGGCAGGTATACGTTCGATACGCCGGCCTCTTTGAAGCGGCGGTCTAACTCTGCTTGGATATTTTCCCAAATTGCATATCCTGCAGGTTTGATAATCATGCACCCTTTTACGGAAGAATAATCGATTAATTCGGCTTTTTTCACGACGTCTGTATACCACTGTGCAAAATCTTCTTCCATGCTGGTAATGGACGCTACTAGTTTCTTTTCCTTTGCCATTTTTCTTTCTCCTTAACAGATTGATTGCGATTTATATTTCGATTTCAATTTACATTTCGATTTATTCTAGCGTCATATGTTGCGGATGTCAAGTTCTGGATGGTTTTGGGGTGGCGTGCTTATAAAATTTATGGATAAGTGTATCGAGGGCGGATGGCGCAAGGGCGGCGTAGTCTTTGAATCCTGTCAAAGCAAAAGTGTCGAGGGCGGACGCCGGATGGCGCAAGGGCGGCCTTGCATTTGTTCCGCTTACGAAAAGCAAGAGGTTCTAAGCTTTTTTCCTATTTGTTTTCGATGCCGGCCGGACCGGAAACTGATGCGCCGTCCGTGGCGCAGCAG